>JBILSW010000280.1:0-4823 GCA_044371895.1 Rubrivivax sp. | reverse complement strand
CACCGGCTCGGCCGCCAGCCGCGCGCGCAGGCCCGTCATGAAGGCAGCGTCGTGGCCCGGCGCCATGGCGAGATCGGGCGTGCGGAGCACGTCACCGATCAGGTGGTAAGCGTGCCAGTCGGCGCGCACGCGGCTGCCGGCGGCGCCGCCCTCCCGCAGCGCGAGCAGGGCACGGTCGAGCGCGTCGGCATCGCCGTCGGCGGCGGCCGAGAGCCACTCAGGCGAAGTCGGGGAAGGACTTTCGGGATACGGGTGCGGCGAGGGGGAAGACATGGCTGAATGGACTTCAGAGGAGAGTGATGGCTTACCAGCGGGTGCCTTCTGGCCGGTCGAGCAGCGGGCGCAGGCGCTCCGCGATGGCCTCGCGGGCGCGGAAGATGCGCGACCGCACGGTTCCGATGGGGCAGTTCATGACGTCGGCAATCTCTTCGTAGCTCAGGCCTTCGATCTCGCGCAACGTGACCGCCTGCCGCAGGTCTTCGGACAGGGCCTCGATCGCGGCGTTCACCGCCAGGGCGATCTGCTTGCTGGCCAGCACCGCGTCGGGCGTCTCGCCGTCGCTTGGTTCGAATCCGCGGACGGAAGTTTCGTCACCATCGTCCGGAAGTTGCATCGAGGACTCGGGCATCACCGGATCCCGCTTCAAGTCGACCAGCGCCTTCTTGGCGGTGTTGACGGCGATCCGGTACATCCAGGTGTAGAACGCGCTGTCGCCGCGGAACTGCGGCAGCGCCCGGTAGGCGCGGATGAAGCTCTCCTGGGCGATGTCCTGCACCAGCGCGTCGTCGCGCACCATGCGGCCGATGAGGCGCTCTATGCGCCGCTGGTACTTCATCACCAGCAGTTCGAAGGCGCGCTGGTCGCCTCGCTGGGCGCGGGCGACCAGCTGCGCGTCGGTGTCGGGTTCGCCGGTGGTCATGGCTTCACCGGCTCTCAGGGCGTCAGCGGCGGCTGGCCCGCGGCGTCGGTGGGCGGCGCAGCGCGGCCGGCGAACAGCGCCACGCGCAGCGCGTGCCACGGCGCGCCCACACCCGCGCGGTGCGGCAGCAGCCAGCGCGCGGGGCCGCCGGCATCGGGCGTCCAGCGCAGCAGCAACATGTGGTGGAAGTCCAGTTGCACGGCCACCCGCCCGGAGCGGCCATCGCAGTGCCAGCGCTCGCCGTCCCAGGCCAAAGCGGCCCGGCCGCCAGGGCCCAGCCGGAGGCCCAGCACCGCGCCGGGCACCAGCGCCAGCCAGCCCCAGGCCGGCGAAGCGCCGGCGTGGGCGGCCACCCAGGCCGCCATCGAGGCCGACGCCAGCCCCGCAAGCAGCGCCACGGCGTGCCTCGCCGCCGCCGGCGGGCTCACGGCCACCTCGACGGCGGGCGCCGAGTGCATCGGAGGACGGGGCGGTAAAGGACCGTCAGGCGCGCCGGAACACCAGCGTGCCGTTGGTGCCGCCGAAGCCGAAATTGTTCTTCACCGCGACGTCGATCCGCATCTCGCGCGCCGTGTTGGCGCAATAGTCCAGATCGCACTCGGGATCCTGGCTGAAGATGTTGATCGTGGGCGGAGAGACCTGGTGGTGCACCGCCAGCACCGTGAACACCGACTCGATGCCACCGGCCCCGCCCAGCAGGTGCCCGGTCATCGACTTGGTCGAGTTCACGACCATCCGACGGGCGTGGTCGCCGAAGGCCATCTTGACGGCGTTGGTCTCGTTGATGTCGCCCAGCGGCGTGCTCGTGCCGTGGGCGTTGAGGTAATGCACCTCGTCGGCGTTGACGCCGGCGTTGCGCAGCGCCGCCTTCATGCTGCGCTTGGGGCCGTCGACGTTGGGCGCGGTAATGTGGAAGGCGTCGGCTCCCATACCGAAGCCCGCCAGCTCGGCGTAGACCTTGGCGCCGCGCCGCCGTGCGTGCTCGTACTCCTCGAGCACCAGCACGCCGGCACCCTCGCCGAGCACGAAGCCGTCGCGGTCCTTGTCCCAGGGGCGGCTCGCGGTGGCGGGGTCGTCGTTGCGCGTGGACAGCGCGCGCGCCGCCGCGAAGCCGCCGATGCCCAGCGGGCTGACCGTGCTCTCTGCGCCGCCGGCGACCATCACGTCGGCGTCGCCGTACTCGATCAGTCGACCCGCCTCGCCGATGCAGTGCAGGCCCGTGGTGCAGGCCGTCACGATGGCCAGGTTCGGGCCGGTGAAGCCGTTCTGGATGGACACGTGCCCCGAGATCATGTTGATGATCGAGGCCGGTACGAAGAACGGGCTGATGCGCCGCGGACCCTTGGCCGTGTAGTCGGCATGCGTCTGCTCGATCATCGGCAGGCCGCCGATGCCCGAGCCGACCATCACGCCAATGCGCTCGGCGGCTTCCTCGCCCAGCGCCTCGCCAGTGGGCAGGCCCGCATCGCGCACCGCCTGCATGGCCGCCGCCATCCCGAAGTGGATGAAGGTGTCCATGTGGCGGGCTTCCTTGGCCGAGATGTAGTCCTCGATCCGGAAGTCCTTCACCTCGCCAGCGAAGCGGCAGGCCATGGCGCTGGCGTCGAAGCGCGTGATGGGGCCGATCCCCGAGCGGCCGGCCACCAGGTTGGCCCAGCCCTCGACGACGCTGTTGCCGACCGGGCTGACCAGCCCCAGGCCCGTGACGACGACCCTGCGACGCGTGCTCATGCGCAGCCGGTTGCCCTTCAGGCCTTCTGGTGCGAGACCGCGTAGTCGATCGCCAGCTGCACGGTGGTGATCTTCTCGGCCTCTTCGTCGGGGATCTCGATGCCGAACTCGTCCTCGAGCGCCATCACCAGTTCGACGGTGTCGAGCGAATCGGCGCCCAGGTCGGCCACGAAGGCCTTCTCGTTGGTCACGTCGGACTCGGGCACGCCGAGCTGTTCGGCAATGATCTTCTTGACTCGGGCTTCGATATCGCTCATGACTCCTCCTGGAGTGGGGTCGGAAAAACGCCGCGGATTCTAGCGGCCGGGGTTGGGATTGCCTGACGGCGCGGCTGGGGGGCTCAGCCCATGGCCATGCCGCCATTGACGTGCAGTTCGGTGCCGGTGACGTAACCCGCGCCAGGGCTGGCCAGGAAGGCCACCGCGGCGGCCACCTCGTCGGCCTGGCCGAGACGGCCGAGCGGGATCTGTGCCATCAGCGCGGTCTTGGCGGCCTCGGGCAGGCCCTCGGTCATGTCGGTAGCGATGAAGCCGGGCGCCACGCAGTTGACGGTGACGTTGCGGGGCCCCAGCTCGCGCGCCAGCGCCCGGGTGAGGCCCGCCACCCCGGCCTTGGCCGCCGCGTAGTTGGCCTGGCCGGCGTTGCCGACCACGCCGACGACGCTGGTGATGTTGACGATGCGGCCGAAGCGCTGCTTCATCATCGGCCGCGACGCCGCCCGGCAGGCGCGGAACACGGCCTTCAGGTTGGTGTCCTGCACGGCGTCCCAGTCCTCGTCCTTCATGCGCATGGACAGCATGTCGCGCGTGATGCCGGCGTTGTTGACGAGCACGTGCAGGCTGCCGTGGCGCTTGACGACGCCGTCGAGGGCGGCGTCCAGCGCCGCGCCGTCGGTCACGTTCAGCACGATGCCCTCGCCGCCATGCGGCGCCAGCGCCTCGGTGATGCTGGCGGCGCCGGCCTCGGTGGTGGCCGTGCCCACGACCCGGAAGCCGTCGGCCGCGAGCTTCAGCGCGATGGCGCGGCCGATGCCGCGCGAGGCGCCGGTGACCAGGGCCACCTGCGGGGTGGGCGCCGCGGTTGTCGGGATCGTCGTCATGCCAGCAACTCCTGGGCCGCCTTCAGGCTGGCCGGGTCGAGGATGGTGGTGGTCTGGATCTCGGCGTCGATGCGCTTGACGAGTCCGGACAGCACCTTGCCGGGGCCGCACTCGACGACGTGCTGCAGGCCGCGAGCCTTGAGCGCGAGCGTCAGCTCCACCCAGCGCACCGGGCCGAAGGCCTGGCGGAACAGCGCGTCGCGGATGGCGTCGGGCTCGGCGGGGGCGGCGACGTCGATGTTGTTCAGCACCGGGATGGCCGGCGGGGCGATGGCCACTGTGGCCAGCCGCGCGCGCAGCTCGTCGGCCGCCGGCTTCATCAGCGCGCAATGGAAGGGCGCGGAAACAGGCAGCAGCAGTGCGCGCTTGGCGCCGGCGGCCTTGAGCAGTTCGCAGGCCCTGTCGACGGCGGCCTTGCTGCCGGCGATGACGGTCTGCTTCGGATCGTTGAAGTTGGCCGGCGACACCGGCTCGCCGGTGGCGGCCGCGGCCTGCTCGCAGCCGGTGCGCACGACCCCGGCCTCCAGGCCCAGGATGGCGGCCATGGCCCCGGCGCCCACCGGCACGGCGCGCTGCATGGCCTCGGCGCGGAAGCGCACCAGCGTCAGCGCGTCGGCCAGCGCCAGCGCCCCGGCGGCGACCAGCGCGCTGTACTCGCCCAGCGAGTGGCCGGCCACCGCGGCGGGCATCGCTCCGCCCTCGGCGCGCCAGGCACGGAAGCAGGCGATGGCCGCCGTCAGCATCACCGGCTGCGTGTTGGTGGTGAGTTCCAGCGCCTCTTTCGGGCCGTCGTGGATGAGGACGCCGAGGTCCTGGCCCAGCGCCGCGGAGGCCTCGGCGAGGGTGTCGCGCACGGCGGGGTGGTCGCCCCAGGCGTCGAGCATGCCGACCGACTGGGAACCCTGCCCCGGGAAGACAAAGGCGAAAGCAGGCATCGTGGTGATCGTGGTGGGAGTGTCGAGAACGCGGCGGCTCTCAAGAAACAGAACTGAAGGCAGCTGACTTCATGCAGCGGCCTCCACGGGATTGATCTGGAAGCCCAGGGCGGCAGCCCGGCGCTTGAGCGCGGCGATA
>JBILSW010000279.1:0-4835 GCA_044371895.1 Rubrivivax sp. | reverse complement strand
GCCGAGTGCGACCGCCGATCGCATGAGAGAACGTCGATGCATGCCGGGCCTCCTAGCGCTTGAGGTTCGCGAAGTACTCTGCGATGAGGCGCAGTTCCTCGTCCTTGTAGCCCTTGGCGTGCTGGTGCATCACAGTGGCCTGGAGACGCCCGTACTTGAAGTCGAGCAAGCGCGAGAGCAGCTGATCGGCAGGACGGCCCCTGAGCGAAAGGCCCGTGCCCTCGGCCCGGCCTTCCGCACCGTGGCAGGCCATGCAGCTGGCGGCCCACAGCGAGACCTGCAGCGATCCCTGCTGCGGGGCCTGCGCCTGCGCCCAGGCCGCGGTGCTGGCACCGACGGCCCAGGCGGCCAGCAGGACGCGCGCGGCGCGACGGGTAAGGAAGGTAGGAACAGTCGAGTACGGCAAGTCAAACACCTTCCGGCAGTTGAATTGGAGTCGGGGTTCGCGGCCCGGAGCGGCGGCCACCAGCGCCGCCCCCCGGAAGCCGGTGGGTTTTACCAGCACTGCACCCGTTGAGACGACACCCTAAATCAAGTGTGGCAGGCCCGGTCGCGCAAGAGCCGGGCCAGCCCCAACCCGGCCAGCGCGAGCGCGTGGTTGACTGCGTCGACCAGCAATTCGACGCGGCCACCGTCCTTGAAGGCAAGCGGCGGCGGGGCCGCTTCAAGTGGCGGAAGCCACGGCCACCGCGGCTTGCGCGGGCATGGCCGCCGCGGCGCGGGCGCGGGCCGCCCAGTCCAGGATTTCCAGCCGCCCATCGGCGTGCTCCACCAGGGCGGTCAGGCTCTCGACCCAGTCGCCGTCGTTGCAGTACAACACGCCGTCGATCATGCGCATCTCGGCGTGGTGGATGTGCCCGCACACCACGCCGTCGGCGCCGCGCTCGCGCGCCGCACGCGCCACGGCGGCCTCGAAGTCGCCGATGAAGCTGACCGCGCGCTTGACCTTGAGCTTGAGGTACTTGCTCAGGCTCCAGTACGGCAGCCCCAGCCGGGCGCGCAGCGAGTTCAGGTGGCGGTTCATGCGCAGCGTGAACTCGTAGGCCGAGTCGCCCAGGTACGCCAGCCACTTCGCGCACTGCACCACGCCGTCGAAGTAGTCGCCGTGTGTCACCCACAGCTTGCGGCCGTCTGCGAGCTCGTGGATGGCGTCCTCGACCACGTCGACGCCGCCGAAGTTGTGCAGCACGTAGCGGCGCGCGAACTCGTCGTGGTTGCCCGGCACGAAGATCACCTTCGTGCCCTTGCGCGCCTTGCGCAGCAGCTTCTGCACGACGTCGTTGTGCGCCTGCGGCCAGTACCAGCTGCGCCGCAGCTGCCAGCCGTCGATGATGTCGCCCACCAGGTACAGCGTCTCGCACTCCGCGCTGCGCAGGAAGTCCAGCAGCGCCCGGGCCTGGCAGCCCGGCGTGCCCAGGTGGATGTCGGAGATCCAGACGGTGCGCACGTGCAGGCGCTCGCCCGGGGCGTCGACCATGGTGTCGCTGTCGTCGTCTTGCGGGGTGCCGCGCGACGGCAGCGCGTCGAAGCTGGGGAAGTCGTCACGGCGCATAGGGACATCCTGCCCCGGCTGCACGACCGCGCCGTGACGCTGACACGTCAACCCGATGACGCCGGCACGTCCGTCCGCAGGATGCCGTCGAGGATGCCCGGCAGCTCGAACACGGCGCGGTTGGGCAGGGCGGCCACGCGGGCGCGGTAGGCCGGCAGCCCGGCCAGCAGGCGCGGCACCGCCTCGTCCACCTCGGCGAAGCGCCGCAGCACCAGCCCCAGACCGTGCTCACGCACCCACTCGGTGTTGAAGCGCTCTTGCGGCATGGTCCAGGCGTTGCGCGTCGTGATGACGGGCAGGCCCTGGGCCACCGCCTCGCTGAGGCTGCCGGGGCCGGGCTTGCCAATGAAGAAGTCGCAGCGCTGCATCCAGCGCGCCACCTCGGTGCTGAAGCCCACCACGATGCGCGGTGCCGGCGCAGGCAGCGCGCGCAGCTCGGCAGCCAGCGCCTCGTTGCGACCGCACATCAGCACCAACGGTACCTCGGGCAGCTGGCGGGCGATGGTCTTCATCACCCGCGAGCCGGTGCCGCCGAACAGCACCAGCCCGGTGGGGGTGTGCGCGTCCAGGCCCGCCATGGCGCGCTCCAGCGTGCGGTCGGCCACCGGCCGGGCGTGGAACTCCGGCCGCAGGACCATGCCGCCGGCGCGGTGCACGCGCTCGCGCGGCACCCCGGCGGCCAGGGCCTGCCGCACGGCGTGCGCCGTGCCGCACACCAGGTGCTGGGCCACCGCGGGTTCGATCCAGAAGTGCGGCGGGTGGTCGGCCATGTCCGTCATGACCGTCGCGAAGCGCACGCCGGGGCGGGCCAGCGCCAGGCCGTCGTGCAGCGCGCGGTTGAAGTTGGGCACCAGCGACACCACGAGGTCGGGCTGCGTGCGGCGCCAGTGGGCCGCCAGCCGCTGCACCATCGGCGCGTGCGCCAGGCGGATGCCGGCCTGCAGCAGCTTAAGCTCCTGCCCCAGGCCCAGCGTGAAGCCGCTGGCCAGGCGCTTGTTGTACAGGTCCTCCGGCTCGAAGCCCAGCGTGCGGCGGAACAGCGCCGTGGGGTCCAGCACCTCGGTCAGGTTGACGCGGCGCACCTGCCAGTGCGGCCTCTGCTCGCGCAGCACCTGCTCCAGCGCCAGCGCCGCGGCGCGATGGCCGCCGCCGGCGTTGAACCACACCAGGTCGACGGCGGTCATGCCGGCAGCCTCATCAGCGCCTGGCCCGTGCGCACCCGCCCGCCCTGCGCGATGCCCTCGGCCAGCGCGAAGCCGGGCGGCGCGAAGACGATGATGGTGGAGCCGTGCTCGAACCAGCCGAGCTCCTGGCCCTTCATGACCGGGGCCTCGCAGGGCAGCTCCGACGGGCCGCCGTAGCGCAGGTGCAGCCGCAGGTCCAGGAAGTGCTGCCGCAGGCTGGCCACCAGGATGGCTGCCACGGGCACCAGCGCCAGGCGGTGGCCGCCGCTGGCGTCGGCCAGGCGCAGGTCGATCACCGCGCGCTCGTTGCGGCAGAACAGGCGCTGCACGCGCGCCAGCGCGATCGGGTTGACGTTCCAGGTGTCGCCGCTGATGTAACGCACGTGCTCGACCACGGCGTCGGCCGGCGCGTGGAAGCGGTGGTACATGGCGGAGGTCAGCCGCAGCGTGACGTAGGAGCCGCCCTCCCAGGCCGCGGCCGCGGCGGGGCTGCCCAGCAGCTCGTGCAGCGGGTAGGGCATGCCCTTGGCCTGCAGCACCTGGCCCTGCCGCACCGTGCCGCTGGCGCCGACGATGGCGTCGCAGGGGCTGGCCAGCACCTCGGCCCGCGCATCCACGGGGCGGGCGCCGTCCTTCAGCTCGCGCGTGAAGACCTCGTGCAGGGTCTCGAAGCGGGTCTTCTTGGCCTCGCCCAGGTCCAGCTCGGTGAAGAGGCGCCAGACGGCGAGGCTGAACTGCACCAGCGCCGGGCTGCGCAGGCGGCTGTACCAGCCCATGAAGCGAGTGAGCGCGTGGCGCGGCACGCGGTTGGTGAGCAGGAAGTTCAGGTCTTCCTGCAGCAACAGGCTGTCGCGCAGTCGTCGTGTGGCGTTCATCGGCTTGTCGCGGTTTCGACACGACGATGCTGCCCATCCCATTCGACGGCCTCGCGAAAGAGGCGTGACAGCACCATGACCGACGCGCTCACCCTGACCTGGCTGGCCGCGGCCGCCGCCGCCGTGGCCGCCGTGCCCAAGGCCCACCGCCGGCTGCAGCTGTCGCTGGCCAAGCACCCTTCGCTCACCGGCCACGCGCGCATGGCGCAGCGCGTGGCGCGCCTGCTGCCCGGCTACGCCTACGACGAGGCCCGCTTCTTCGCCGCCGACGACGCGCCGGCCGCGGTTGTGGCGCAGCGCCGCCGCGGCTTCGAGGCGCTGGCCCTGGCGCTGAACACGCGCCACGCCCGCAGCATCGCGCTCACCAAGCAGGCGCGCGAGGGCCTGTCGGACCTGCAGTTCACCGGCGCCTACCGCGTGCCCTTCCCCTTCAGCCCCTACCTGCGCGAGCACCTGTCGCTGGGCAGCTTCGTGCAGCGCAGCGACGGCGTCACGATCACCGACCTCGACGGCGAGGTCTTCACCGACCTGACCGGCTCTTACGGCGTCAACCTGTTCGGTGCCGACTTCTACAAAGCCTGCATGGCCGAGGGCCTGGCGCGCACCGCCGATCTGGGCCCGGTGCTGGGCCACTACCACCCGGCGGTGGCCTGGAACGTGGCGCAGCTCAAGGCTCTCAGCGGCCTGGACGAGGTGAGCTTCCACATGAGCGGCACCGAGGCCGTGATGCAGGCCGTGCGACTGGCGCGCTACCACACGCGGCGCACGCACGTCGTGCGCTTCTGCGGTGCGTACCACGGCTGGTGGGAGGACGTGCAGCCCGGCCCGGGCAACCCGATGCCGCCGAAGAACGTGTACACCCTCAAGGAGCGCGACGACGACACGCTGCGCGTGCTGCGCACGCGCCGGGACATCGCCTGCGTGCTGGTGAACCCGCTGCAGGCCCTGCACCCCAACAAGGCGGCGCCGGGCGACAGCGGCCTCATCGACAGCGGCCGCGCCGCCGGCTACGACAAGGCCGCGACCATCGCCTGGCTGCGCCAGCTGCGCGAGGTGTGCATCGCGCGCGGCATCGTGCTGATCTTCGACGAGGTGTTCATGGGCTTCCGCCTGGGCGTGGGCGGGGCGCAGGCCTACTTCGGCGTGAAGGCCGACATGGTGACCTACGGCAAGACGCTGGGCGGCGGCTTCCCGGTGGGCGTGGTCTGCGGCAAGGCGGCGCTG
>JBILSW010000278.1:0-4842 GCA_044371895.1 Rubrivivax sp. | reverse complement strand
TCCTCGGCCTGCTGCCAAGCGTGCCGCACCGCCAGTGCGGCGCTGCGGCCCTCCGCCGTGAGCGTGAGGGTAACGCGGCGTGCGTCGTCGGGGTCGATCCATCGCTCCAGCAACCCGGCCGACTGCATGCGCTGCGCCATGACGGTGGCGGCGGGCTGGGCGATGCCCAGGCCTGCCGCCAGCTCGCCGACTCAGAGCGGGCCTTGTCGCAGGAGCGCGTCGAGGCCGCGGCCCAGGCCGTGGTGAACCGCGGCACTGGCCAGCGCCGGGCGAAGCTGCTCCTCCAGGAGGCGGGCGATGTGCAGGAAGAGATGCAGCAGGGGCTTGGGCGACGACGGTGGAACGGCCACGGATTCCAATGAGTCCTTTCCTGATCGGATCGACCCCGTGGCCGAATTGGCACCCCCAGCCGGCGAGCGGTGACAGTCCAATGGCAGCCCGGAAGCTGCCAAGCGGTGCAAGGCGAGTGGTGGCCGCTGCAGCAGCGGTGTCTGCTGCCCTCCCCGGCACCGTCTGGGCAGTCGCCATCACAGGGCAAGCCCGATACGCACTGATGACACCGGGCCGCAAACTTCCAACGTGTCAACCAGCCGACAGCCTCCCTCTCCAAGTCCGCGCCGATGGACTACCGACGCCGTGCCTGCAGCCCATCGGCTGGACTACTGGGTCGGCGCGATTTCCGAGGGCTTCCTCGCGATGGAAGCAAGCGGCGACGCCACCCACTTCCAGGGCGAGTTGGTATCGGCGCCGCTCGGCTCGGTGGGCGTGAACTGGGTGCAGGCAGCCGCGCAGCGGGTGTGGCGTACGCCTCGCGGCATTGCCCGCGGCGACCAGAGAGTGGCTTATCTGCTGGGCAACCGCGACAGCGCTTGGCGCGTATCGCAAGACGGTCGCGAAGCGCAGATGCGCCCGGACGATTTCGTTCCGGTGGATACGCGTCGCGCCCTATCGCTTCGACTTCCCGACAGGGCCCAGCACCGTGTCACTGGAATTGCCTCTGGACTGGATGGCGCGCTGGGTGGCTGAACCCGAGGCCCATACCGCACGGCCTTTCCGCGCCTACAGCCCGGGCTGGAGCGCGGCGCTCGCCGCATGCGCGCGGCCTTGGCACCCCGAGATGGCGACGACGCCACCGCTGCCTGCCGAAGCTGCGGCACGGACGCCCTTCGCACAGTTGCTCGTGGCCGAGCGCCTGCGCGCGCGCGGCCACATCGTGCACTGCACTACGCTGGCTGGAAACCGCCCTGGGGACGACCGCCGCGTGACTGGGCTGGAGGACGCCGCGCAGTCGCTGGCTGCCTGCCTGGACCAGCATGACTTGACCGCCGCGCGCTTCGTGGGCCACAGCTACGGCGGCATGGTGATGTCGCGCGTGGCGGACCTGCGGCCGCAGCGCATCGCACGGCTGGTGTACGTCAATGCCTTTGTGCCGCAGCCCGGTGAGTGCCTGAACGACATGGTGCCCCTCACTACACCACGCTGTTTGGCCAGCTGGCCGGCCAGAGTGGCGGCGCGGTGATGCTGCCGTTCCCGATCTGGCGAGAGGCGTTCATCAACGACGCCGATCTGGCGCTGGCGACGCATGCCTTCGAGCGCCTGAATCCGCACCCGTACAAGACCTTCCAGGACCCGATCACGCTCAGCCAGCCGATGGCCGCCTGCCCGCTGCCCAAGAGCCTGAGTTGGCACCCCCGGCTGTCCGAGCGCTTGGGCCTGTTCCGCTACATCGAGTGCAGCGGCAGCCACGAAATGTGGCTCACCGACCCGGATGCGATCGCCTCGGCGATCGAACGGGCGGGGCGCGATTGAGGTCCGGGCCGCCGCGGATTCCTTGGTGACTCAGGCCAGGCCACCCTCCTTGCAGGACTCTTGAACCGGGAAACCGACATGCGCGCAGCTTGGTACGAACGCAATGGCGAGGCGAAGGACGTCTTGGTCGTCGGGGACCGGGCTGACCCGGTCCCTGCCCCCGGCGAGGTGAGGGTTCGTGTTCATGTCTCCGCGGTCAATCCGTCTGACGTCAAGAGCCGGATGCGCCGTCCGCTGGCGACGCCATGGGTCATCCCGCACAGCGACGGTGCGGGCGTGATCGATGCGGTGGGAGAGGGCGTGCCCGCCAGCCGGCTGGGCCAGCGGGTCTGGCTCTGGAACGGGCAGTGGAAGCGCGCTTCCGGAACGGCGGCGGAAGTGATCTGCCTCCCATCCCAGCAGGCCGTCGATCTGCCGGAACAGGCCACCTTCGACGAAGGTGCCTGTGTCGGCATCCCGGTGCTCACCGCGCTGCAGTCGTTGCGACTGGCCGGAGAGATCGACGGGCGCTCGCTCCTGGTCATCGGGGGCGGCAGCATGGTCGGACAGTACGTGACCCAGATCGCCGTGAAGCGCGGGGCACAGGTCATCGCCACGGCGGGTACGCCCGCGCGCAGGGACTCGGCCCGCTCTGCGGGTGCCGCGCATGTCATCGACCACCGGGCTGAGCCGGTGGCCGAGCGGGTTCGTGAACTGACAGGGGGTCGAGGTGTCGACGCGGTGATCGACATGGACTTCCAATCCACCGCAGGCCTCATCGGCAAGGGTGTTCTGCGGCCACACGGTCGCCTCGTCAGCTACGGCTCGAACCAGACCGTCGAAATCCCGGTCGACTTCCGCGCCATGTTGTGGGACTCGCTCACGATCGCCTGCTTCCTGGTCTACGAACTGCGGCCCGTGGACCGTGTGGCCGTGGTTGAAGCCGCCAACGACCTGCTGCGCAGGCGCGCACTGGCCCACAGGACGGCGGCAGCCTTCGGCCTGGATGACATCGCACGGGCTCACGCCGCTGTCGAGGAAGGTCGGCGTGTCGGCGCCGTGCTCGTGAGGCCTTGAGCGGTCCAGCCGGAAGCAAACCGACGCGGCGACCCCGGCCCTGCCTGGCCGCTCAGGCTCTTCGCCCCACCTGCCGCGCGATCTCCGCCGCCGCGGCCTGCAGCGCCGGCAGGTGCCGCGCGACGACCTGCGACACCGTCGTCACGCGGTGGATCCAGGTCAGGTTCACGCAGCCGATCGCCCGTGCCGGCACGCCGTCCGCGGCGTCGGCCACCACGATCGGCACCGCGACCGAGTCGCGGCCGTCGTTCCACTCGCGCCGCGCCTTGTCGTAGTGCCCGCCCCATGCGGTGTCGCGCACCGCGTAGCTGCGCCGGCGGGTTTCGGCGAGCACGCGCAGGACCGCGCGGCGGTCGTGCGCGGCGGCATCGCCTGGCGCGCTGCTCGCGCGCAGCCGCTCCAGGATCGCGTCGCGCTCGGCGGCGTCCACGTGCGCGAGGTAGGCCCGCCCGGTGGCCGAGCGCAGCATGTTGACGCGGAACCCGATCGGCCCGAGCGGGATGTGGTGGAAGTACGAGCGCGGGCTGTTGGTCTCGATCACCTCCATGTAGTGCAGTCGCGGCACCGCCAGGATCGACGGCCACTGCACCGCCGCGCACAGCCGCGCAAGGATCGGCGAGGCGATCTCCACCAGCCGGTCGGTGTCGTCGGTCTCGCGGCCCTCGGCGCGCAGCGAGTGGCCGCGCAGGTACGCGCCGTCCGCGATGCGCTGCCACACCAGGCCGCGCTGCTCGAGCGTGAGCAGGATGCGGGTGAGCGTCGCGCGCGGCAGCGCCGTCGCGCGATGCAGGTCGTGCAGGCTCGCCGCGCGCATCTCGTGCAGCCGCAGCATCACGTCCAGCCCCCGGTCCAGCGCCCGGATCGTCTTCACCCGCGTTGCGCGCATCGCCCTTCCCTCGCGGGCTGTCGGCCCGTGTTCACCAGGTGAAAAGTCCCCAGGCGAATCTTGGCGCGGGAATCGGTTCCCGGCAACCATGCGCACTCAACCGGGAGCGAGGCCCTTGCGCGGCTCCGCACACCCTCCGGTCGCAACCGGCCCCCGGGTAAAAGAAGGAGACACACATGGACACGAAAGCCGCGCCGGTCGGATTCCCGCTGCCCTCGGAACTGCCCACCCTGAAGGGCGCCGAGCAGTGGGCCTCGATGTACCCGTACTACACGCGCTTCCGCCCGGAAGACGACGGTCGTTTCTGGTTCTACAACGGCATGCACTTTCCGGAGCCGATGCCCGCGTTCGACGTGATCACCGCGGAGGCGCCGTACGTGTCGCTGGGTGCCTACAACAGCCGCGTGTTCGCGATCCCGCCGGTGCTCGGCATCGACCACCGCATCGTCAACGGCCGCGTCTACATCTCGGTGCAGCCGGTGACCGACCCGGCAAAGATCGAGGAACGCGCGAAGCTGTTCCAGGACCGCGCGTTCTTCTACTTCGGCAACTGGGACAAGCTCTACGCCCAGTGGAAGGAAAAGATGCTGGCGCTGATCGCCGACATCGACGCGCTGAAGGTGCCCGACCTCCCCGAGTACGAGGAGGACGCGATGGTGAAGGAGGGGCGCGGCATCGCGCAGAACTTCCGGCTGGTGGAGGCATTCCACCGGTGCACCGAGGCGTACCTGAAGATGTGGCAGTACCACTTCGAGTTCCTGGTACTCGGGTACGGCGCCTACCTGACGTTCTTCGAATTCTGCAAGAAGGCGTTCCCGGAGATCACCGACCAGACGGTGTCGCGGATGGTCGCCGGCGTGGACGTGCTGATGTTCCGGCCCGACGACGAGCTGAAGAAGCTCGCCCGCGAAGCGATCCGCCTCGGTGTCGACGACGAGATCCGCGAGGGCCGCGCCCCGGCCGAACTCATCGCCGCGATGCGCGCGCGGGGCGAGGCGGGCGCGCAGTGGATCGCCGCGCTCGACGCGGCGCGCGACCCCTGGTTCAACACCTCGACCGGTGACGGCTGCTACCACCACCACCGCAGCTGG
>JBILSW010000277.1:0-4868 GCA_044371895.1 Rubrivivax sp. | reverse complement strand
GCAGCACTACAAGGCACTGGGCCTGCACTACGAGTTCTTGGTGGTCAGCGAACTGCCCCACCGGCTGGTCGAGAACCTGAGATTCCTGGAGGACTACTACCGCGAGTCCTGCCCGCCGCTCGCAGAAGACCAGCGCAAGGCGGTCGTGGACAGGGTCGCAGCAGATCGGTGGGTACCTCTCCGAGCCCTGCTGAACGACGGGGTTCCCTCCGACTGGGTCTACAAGGCCATCGCCGAACGGGCAGTTCATGTGCCTCTGGAGACCACGAGGATCTCGGACACCGACAACGTCAAGCTGTTTATGGACGAAGCGACCGCACAGGTCCACGCGCAGATCGGTGCGCTGTCGGCGGAACCACCACCCCCGATTCCGGGGACGCTGATGCTCCGCTCGGGTTCGATCCTGACGATCTACGACCGCGAGTACCACGTGCTCTTGGAGGGAGAGAGGGACGTGATGTTGAGGGACTCGCTCGGCACCGTGGTGACCAAGTCGGTCGACGAAATCCGCCTCCTGCATCAGCGTGGGGATGCCAAGGGGGAGGCATTCCGACTGCACTCCGATCGGACCACCCTGTGGGCCGCGCCGCAGCACAAGATCGAGAAGGCGATGCGACGCCTTCGTGCCGTACGCGATCCCAACCAGACCGAGTTCTCGGAACGATCCATCGATCGCTTCAGGGCGCGCATTCAAGGCGCTGCCAACGACATCGAGGCGGTCGAACTGCTCATCGACGATGAGGACAAGCGTGGAAACAAGAAGCCGCGGTTCTCGGAAATCCACGAGGAGCTGATCCAGAAGGCCATCGAAGTTCACTACAACACGGGCGATCTGCCGACGGCCAAGGGTGCCTACGAGAAGTACGTCAAGTCGCTGGAAGGCGTCACAGAACCTGGCGGTGCGGCGATCGAGCCGGTTTCGATCCAGACGTTCAGCAGGCGGTGCAAGCAACGCACCTGTGTGCGGGCGCGTGAAGGGAAGCGCGCTGCCTACCAGCAAGCGCGCATCGTGCCCCTGCTGAGTAATGAGCACGTCGCTCATGGCCTGCGGCCACATGACGTGCTCTATGTCGACCACACCATCGCCGACATCGAAACGGTCAGCCCGCAAGGCAAGCCGCTCAGAAAGCCGACCCTCACGATGGCCATCGACGGCTGCACGCGCCAAGTACGGGCGTTCGTGGTCATGTACGAGCCCGCGTCGGCCAAGTTGGCCATGCTGCTGCTCCGCGCCTACATCGCCAAGTACAACAGGGTGCCGCGCGTCATCGTCGTGGACAACGGCAAAGAGTTCCACAGCCACGAGTTCGAGTTTCTCTGCCGTACCTATGGCATCGAAATCCGCTATCGCGCTCCGGGCCAACCTCGCGGCGGTGCATTGATCGAGCGCAGCTTTGGCGCTGTCACCGAGGAAGTGCTGGCAGAGCTGGAGGGCAACTCGCGGTCCATGAAGACCAGCACCCGGCTGCGGACGGGGGACATGCTGCCCACGAACCGGGCCTGCTGGACGCTGACGGCGGTGCATGGTGCCATCGCGAAGTTCCTGTTCGAGGAGCATCCCAACCGCGTGCACCCTGAGCTGGGAATGACACCCAACGAGTATGAGGAGCGGCGCACGGCAGAGACTGGAGCGCGCGAGCACATGGTTGTCCGCCTGGATGAGAACGCCATGCTGCTCACCTCGCCACACCCACAGCGCAAGGCCAAACGCGTGGTGACCTGTGGCCGGGGTGTGAACGTGTACGGCGTTTACTACCAGCACCCGGCCTTCCAGAACGTGCGTCCGAAGACCTCCGTCGAAGTACGGATCGAGTGGTGGAACGCCAGCGTGGTCTACGCCCATGTTGGTGGCCGCTGGGTCACAGCGGTCGGGACCTCAGCGCGCTTTCTGTCCGAGCGCGGCAATCATGAAGTCGAGATGGCCTATCGCGCCCACAGCAAGCAAGCCCGAGAGGATGCACGCAAGGACGGCAAGGCGCGGGCAGGAAAGTCGTTCCGGTCGGTCAAGCTGCTGCCAGAGCACTTCGATCCGCTGATCGCAATGCAGCAAGACGAGGTGAGAAGGCTCTATGAGGCCCAGGGCGCCATTGGGGCGACTGCCATGGCCATGCCTCGCGCGGCAGCGGCGAACGACAGTCCTTCTCCATCGGCGGCCGCGGTACCTGCCGGTCCGACAGCAAAGCCGGATCAGCTCGATGACACGGCCCAGCCCTCGGATGACGCATCTCTCGCCAGCGCCAATCTGGACGCGCTCCCGGTGGGCCAGTCGGCGAATGACCCGACCGACGATCTCTCCGATGAAGACGATGAACCCGTTTTTCGCATCACGGGCGCGACGCTGGGTCTGCGCTGAGCACCGCAACACATCTCAATTCAAGGAAATCACATGAACACGGACCCCGCATCTACCTGCGACAACAACTCCACCCCCAAGCCGAAGCCGACGCCGAGTGCGACTCAAGCCGTTCCCGAACGCATGACCCGTGAGGACGTGATCACCTGGCCGGCAGCAGATCGACTCCGCTGGTTCTCTTCCCTCACCTACCCGCACCCGAATCTTCTGAGGACGGTCGAGCACCTGCACGAACTGATGGAGCCAGGAAACGACATCAAGGTCATAGCCCTGATCGGCCCCACGGGCATCGGCAAGACCACGCTGATCGACAAGTGCCTGCACAGTCTGGTTCAGCGGTTCGCGCCCGTGCGCCTCCCACATGAAGTCCCGGTGGCGATGGTGTCTGCGCCTGCCAACGGCGAGCGATCGCTGTCTTGGCGGACCATGTATCGACGCATGCAAACCGCGTGCGGTGGGGTCCTTCTGGACCAGCAGCGCAAGGCCGAGGTCACGAACGACGAACTGACCGCCGTCCGCGCCGATCGGATCGGCCTTGCCCAGCGCCGCGAGTTCCTGGAGGCCGAAGTCCGCCATCGCCGTGTTCGACTGCTCGGCATCGACGAGTCGCATCACCTGCTGCGGTTCGGTGCCAGCGACGCGATGATGGACACGCTCAAGAGCCTGGCAGACATCCAGGCTGAGACCAAGCTCATGCTGGTCGGCACCTATCAGATCGCGCCGCTCCTGACGACGTACGGTCAACTCGCTCGGCGTAGCGCGATCCTCCACTACAAGCGCTACCACCTGTCTGCGCAACCCAAGGACGACAGTCCAACAGAAGACGAGGCAGCGTTCCGCGAGGTACTGAAGAACGTCGAGGAAGACTGGCCCTGCGAGGAAGTGCCGAATCTTCAGGCAGCGTGGCAGTTCGTGATGCGCGCGTCACTCGGCTCCGTGGGCCTGATGAAGATGCAAGTCACGCAGCTCGCTGCGCTGCAGTTGGCGCACAAGTCGGAGCGAGTCCGCAAGCAAGATGTTCGGCGTGCGTTCAAGCCGCCGAAGATGCTCGACCAGATCGAGGCGGAGATGGTGGACGGCGAGGAGTCTCTGCGCGGAGCGTGCTACGGCGAGGCTGACCTGGATGATCCCGGTGTTGCTGCGCTCTGGACACCGAAGCGGGGGCAGCGCCGTGCGTGATCTAGCCAACGCGAGCCGCCTCTGGCGAGAGGCGGACGGGCCCGTGGTTCCGGCCACGCCGCTGTACGGCATTCCTCCGCGCGGCGCAGGGACGGGGGAAGTGGAATCCCTCTTCAGCCATCTGCTGACGTTGAGCTACGAGCAGCGCCTGTCGCCCAGGCAGGTCGTATCGCATGTGCTGCCCGGCGTGGAGGAGAAGCTCGGTGTGCTGGCGACGTGTCCCAGTCACAAGGTGGGATGGGCCTGGGACAGGCATGCCGGCAAGGAGATGGTCGGCATGCATGAGTCTGCCGCTCGATGGGTTCGAGTGATGGAGGCAGCCACGGGCCTCACTGGATTGCGATTCAGCACACTGCTTCCCCTGGAGCTTCTGACAACGGGCAACCTCATCACCAGCGAGGAGAGGGTCTGTCTCGACTGCCTCGCTGCCGACAAGGCCGGCGGGAAGAAGCCGTACGGGCGACTGCTGTGGCGCCTGCGGCCCGTGACTTGCTGCCCGCTGCATCGGACGCGGCTGCTGGCGCCCGCGTGCGGCCGCACTGGGCGAGCGGCTGCGGCGGACTACGGGCGGGTCAAACTCAGCGGCGTCTGCGCGAGCTGTGGCTCGATCGGCCATCGCTGCAGCAAACAGGAGCCAGGGGACGCTGGTCCTGATGAGGTGTGGCGCGCAGAGCAGTGTCTTCGGGTCCTGGCCGCGCTTCCGCCCATCGAGCGCGCTGGCCCTGCGCCCGTCCGAACCGCGCTACGGGCGCTGTGCTCAGGGCGGGGGGCCGTGAGCAGCCTCGCGTTTCGGGCCGGGGCGCCGAAGTCGGTTCTGACGCAGTGGCTGAAGAGTGAAGAGTGGCGCCTCAGCTTCGAGCAGCTGCTCGACATCTGCGCTGTGGAAGAGGTGGATCTCGCAGAACTCCTTCAGGGTCGTGTGGTGGCATCGCCCGGTGCGGCTGGGCTGGCGCCATCGCGCGTCAGGCGCCGGCGCGATCCTGTCGATCACGAGGCGATTCGGTCAGCGCTGGCGCTGGCAGTAACCGAGGAGCGTTCGGTGACAGACGTGGCTAGAGCACTGCGCGTCGACTTGGCCACCTTGGCCAAGCATCGAGATCTGTATGTGCCCGTGCGCGAAGCCACCGCCCGTCGGAATGCCGCAGCGGAGGAGGCACGGCACCTGGCGGCCATCCAGAAGGTCGAGACCATGGCGTCCCATCTCGCCGAACGCGGCAAGCGCCTTACCCACCGCAACGCGTTGCGCGAGGGCGCCAATCGCTTCGCGCCCAGCAGCGTCGAGTCGGTGGTCCTCAGCGTAATGCGAACTGCGCTCGGTGGTCGGAAGGCCAAGGGC
>JBILSW010000276.1:0-4874 GCA_044371895.1 Rubrivivax sp. | reverse complement strand
CATCGCCACGGCGGCGGGCTGCCAGCTGGTGGCGATGTGCGACCTGGCCGTGGCCGCGCGGGGCACGCGCTTCGCGGTCAGCGGCGTCAACCTGGGCCTGTTCTGCAGCACGCCCAGCGTCGCGCTCAGCCGCAACCTGCCGCGCAAGGCGGCCTTCGAGATGCTGGTCACGGGCGACTTCATCGACGCCGACGAGGCGCGCGCGCGCGGCCTCGTCAACCGCGTGGCCGAGCCGGCCGAGCTCGACGCCGAGGTCGAGCGGCTGGTCTCGCGCATCGTGGCCAAGCCGAAGGTGGCGCTGGCCCTGGGCAAGCAGCTGTTCTACCGCCAGCTGGAAACCGGCATCGAGGCCGCCTACGACGACGCCGGCCGCACCATGGCCTGCAACATGATGGACGCCGCGGCGCTGGAGGGCGTGCAGGCCTTCATCGAGAAGCGTCCTCCGGCCTGGGGCTGAGTCCGTGCGCGAACCGCCGCAAGCCAGTGCCTGCCTGGCCAGGGACCGACCGCAATGTCGCGCGGGCGGGCTGGCCGGGTTCGCCCATCGGCTGCTACGCCGGTCCGGCCGGCCCTTCGGGCCCGGGCGCATCCGCCTCGCCGGACACCGCTGGCCGCCGGCCGCGCCGCGCCAGCGCTTCGCGCAACAGGTACTCCACCTGGGCGTTGACGCTGCGCAGCTCCTGGGCGGCCAGCCGCTCGACCTCGACCCAGACCGCTGGGTCGATGCGCAGCGGAAACTGCTTCTTGCCAGGGCTGGCCATGGAGCGTGCGGCGGGGGCCGCTCAGCTGTACAGGGTGCCGGCGTTGACCACGGGCTGGGTCTCGCGGTCGCTGCACAGCACAACCAGCAGGTTGCTCACCATGCTGGCCTTGCGTTCGTCGTCGAGTTGCACGACGTTGCGTTCCGACAAGCCCTGCAGCGCGGCCTCGACCATGCCCACCGCGCCCTGCACGATCTTGTGGCGTGCGCTGACGATGGCCTCGGCCTGCTGGCGCCGCAGCATCACCTGCGCGATCTCCGGCGCGTAGGCCAGATGGCTGAGCTTGGCGTCCTGCACCACCACGCCGGCGGCGTCGAAACGGGCCTGCAGCTCGTTGCGCAGCGCCAGCGAGATGGCGTCCAGGCCGCCGCGCAGCGTGGGCTGGCCGGCGGCCAGGTCTTCACCGTCGTCGTAGGCGTACTGGCTGGCGAGGTGGCGGATGGCGGCCTCGGCCTGCACCGTCACGTAGGTCTCGTAGTCGTCGACGTCGAAGGCGGCCTGCGCGGTGTCGCACACGGCCCACACGACGACGGCGCCGATCTCCACCGGGTTGCCGCGCAGGTCGTTCACCTTCAGCGGCGACACGTTGAGGTTGCGCGCGCGCAGCGAGAGCTTGCCTTTCACCGCCAGCGGATTGGCCCAGCGCAGACCCTCGGCGCGGTCCGTGCCGGTGTAGTGGCCGAACAGCGTCAGGTTGGCGGCCTCGTTCGGCTGCAGCACGAAGAGGCCCCGGAGCACCAGCACGCCTGCGCTGAGCCCCGCGGCTGCCAGCAGCCCCAGCCCGAGGCCGCCACCGCGCCCGGCGGCAAAGCCCAGGGCCAGGGAGCCGAGGACGAGTGCCACACCCAGCGCCACCATCGGGTAGCCCGATCGCGCGAAGGCGGGCCGTTCGTGGAGGCGGTTGGTGTCGGTGCTCATGGTGTTCTCCAGTATGATCTAATAATGATATCACAATAAGATCTCTTCAGGTTCCGGTCAAGTTGCCTTGCGCGGGCTGCGGTTTGCTGGACTTGCCGCAGGCCCCAACCAGAGCCAGGCCCAGGCGCGGTGGCGCCGTTGTCAGCCCCCGCCCACAATCGCGGCATGGACCACCCCATCGAGTGGCTGCCGACCGCCGGCGAGCCGGCTCAGCTGATCCTGCTGCTGCACGGCTGGCGTTCCGACGCCACCGCGCTGCTGCCGCTGGCGCAGGCGCTGCGCGGCCAGTTCCCGCAGGCCGCCATCGTGGCGCCCGACGCGCCCGCGCGCTGGGCCGGGCACCCCACGCAGCGGCTGTGGTACGGCATCCAGGGCCTCACGCCCGAAAACTGGCCCGGCCGCGTGGCCGAGTGCCTGCCGCTGCTGCTGCAGTGGGTGCGCGCGCAGCAGCGCCGGCTGGGCGTGGGCGCGGCGGCCACGGCGCTGGGCGGCTTCTCGCAGGGTGGCATCCTGGCGCTGGCGCTGGCCCTGCTGCACGACGGCCTCGTGGGGCGCGTGCTCAGCTTTGGCGGCTGCCTGACCGCGCGTCCCGAGGTCGCGCCTCGGCTGACCACCCTGCACCTGTTCCACGGCGGCGCCGATCCGGTGATCGCAGCCGACGGCTCGCGCCAGGCCCTGGCCTGGATGGCCGAGCTCGAGGGCGACGCCACGCTCGACGTGGCCGAGGGTGTCGGCCACGAGCTGCACCCCGCGCTGATCGAGCGCGCCCTGTGGCAACTGACCCATCACATCCCGCAACGCACATGGCGCGAGGCCCTGGGCGCCGCGCCCCACCTCCGTTCGGGCTGAGCCTGTCGAAGCCCTCGACCACCACCACCCATGCTCTTCCTGATCTCCCCCGCCAAGACGCTGGACTACGACACGCCCGTGCCCGCCACAGTGGCGAAGAAGGCCAGCGAGCCGCTGTTCACCGCGCAGGCCGCCGAGCTCATCGGCGTGCTGCGGCGCCAGACGCCCCGCCAGGTGGCGGCGCTGATGGAGCTCTCCGACAGCCTCGCCGTCCTGAACGCCGCGCGCTACGCCGCCTGGCAGCCCGCCGCCACGCCCGCCAACAGCAAGCCGGCGGTGCTGGCCTTCAACGGCGACGTCTACGACGGCCTGCAGGCCAAGTCGCTGAAAGCCGCTGACCTGGCCTGGGCGCAGGAGCACGTCGTGATCCTCTCGGGCCTGTACGGCGCGCTGCGCCCGCTGGACCGGCTGCAGCCTTACCGGCTCGAGATGGGCACGGCGCTGGCCACGCCGCGCGGCAAGGACCTGTATGCCTTCTGGGGCGACACGGTCGCCGGCCACCTGAACGAGCGGCTGGCCGGCGAGCGCGCGCCGGTCGTCGTCAATCTCGCCTCGCAGGAGTACGCGCGCGCCGCGCTGCGCCCGGCGCTGCGCGCGCGCGTGGTGGACTGCGTGTTCGAGGAGATCAACCCCGACGGGCGGCCGCAGGTGATCAGCTTCTTCGCCAAGAAGGCGCGCGGGCTGATGTTGCGCCACGTCATCGAGCGCCGGGCGCGCTCGGTCGTGGCGCTGCGCGGCTTCGCTGCCGAGGGCTACGCCTTCGATGCCGGCGACAGCACTGACGATCGTCTGGTTTTCCGCCGCCCGCGGCCGGCGGCAAAATCCGCGGCATGAACACCGTCGCCAAGCCCCAGTCCGTGACGCCCGAGCTGCGTCGCTGGATCATCGAGCAGGCCGAGACCGGCTGCCGACCGCAGGACGTGATCCAGGCCATGATCACCAGCGGCTGGCAGGAGGACGTGGCCATCCGGGCCATGGAGAGCACGCTGCGCGAGCACCTGGCCACCCTGCCGGCCGACGAGAGCGACCTGCCGCCCCCCGTGCCCGTGCCGGAGCCGGCGCTCGCCGGCTCGCCCAGCGAGCTGCTGGCCGAGGGCCACCTGGTGAAGGTGCTGACGACGTTGAAGCACCCGCGCGTGGTGGTGTTCGGCGGGCTGCTGACCGACGAGGAGTGCGAGGGCCTCATGAAGCTGGCCGAGGCGCGCCTGTCGCGCAGCGAGACGGTGGACAACGCCACCGGCGGCAGCGAGGTCAACCCCTCGCGCACCAGCGAGGGCATGTTCTTCGAGCGCGGCGAGCACGCGCTCATCGCCCGCATCGAACGCCGCATCGGGGCGCTGCTGGGCTGGCCGGTCGAGAACGGCGAGGGCCTGCAGATCCTGCGCTACCGCCCGGGCGCCGAGTACAAGCCGCACCACGACTACTTCGACCCCGTGCACGCCGGCAGCGCCACCATCCTGGCGCGCGGCGGCCAGCGCGTGGGCACGCTGGTGATGTACCTGAACACGCCCGAGGGCGGCGGCGCCACCACCTTCCCCGAGGTCGGCCTGGAGGTCGCGCCGGTGCGCGGCAACGCGGTGTTCTTCAGCTACACGCGGGCCCACCCCGGCACCAAGACGCTGCATGGCGGCGCGCCGGTGCTGGCTGGTGAGAAGTGGGTGGCGACGAAGTGGCTGCGCGAGCGCGAGTTCATCTGACCCCAAGGCCCCGGCGGGGTCAGCCCTCGGCCGGTAGGGTGCGCTCCATCTCGCGCCGCAGGCCCGCCGCGGCGCTGCGCTCGTCGACCTCGACGTCGCGCCAGGTCAGCAGCTGGCCCCGGGCCACCGGCCGCAGCAGCTTCACGCCGTGCGCCAGGCCCAGCGGCAGGCCGCCTTCGCCGCGCAGCCCCAGCGACGCGGCGGCCGGCTGCAGCGTGCCGACCACCGTGTAGCCGCCCTCGCCGTCGAGCAGCTCGCCGGCGCGCAGGTCGCGCTTGGCGGTGGCCACGACGTCGGCCTTCCAGTGCCGGGCCACGCCGGTGGGCTCGCGCCGCAGCACCACGCTGGCCACGCTGTAGCCGACCTCCAGGCCGATCAGGTGCCAGCGCTTGTACAGCGTGAAGTAGCGCCCGCTGGGGTCGGTGTGGGCGTTGTACTCCTCGAAGCAGTGGCGGACGTAGTCGGTCTCGCCCTCCACCGTGACCCAGACGCCCATCCGGATGTCGTACGGGATCGTGCGGCCGTCGGGCTCGAGGCTGCTGATCACCTCGACCATGCCCTTCTTCTCGAGCACGCCGCCCTCGCTGCGGGGACGCGTGACGAACGGGATGTCGGCCACGCTGGCCGGCGGGTACCGCAGGCCGCCCGA
>JBILSW010000275.1:0-4878 GCA_044371895.1 Rubrivivax sp. | reverse complement strand
ACGGCTGGCACGGCGACAACTCGCGAATGTTCGTCGTCGGCGAAGGCACCATCGCCGCGCGGCGCCTGTGCCAGGTCACCTTCGACGCCATGTGGAAGGGCATCGTCAAGGTCAGGCCTGGCGCGCGCCTGGGCGACATCGGCCACGCCATCCAGACCTTCGCCGAGAACGCCGGCTTCACGGTGGTGCGCGAGTTCTGCGGCCACGGTGTCGGCGCGCGCTTCCACGAAGAGCCGCAGGTGCTGCACTACGGCCGCCCGGGCACGCTCGAAGAGCTGGTGCCGGGCATGATCTTCACGATCGAGCCCATGATCAACGCCGGCAAGCGCGACATCAAGGAAGACCGCAAGGGCAACCGCCCCTTCGACGGGTGGACCATCGTCACCCGCGACCGCTCGCTGAGCGCGCAGTGGGAGCACACGGTGCTGGTCACCGAGACAGGCTACGAGGTGCTCACCGTCAGCGCCGGCAGCCCGCCGCCGCCAGCCTTCGCGCCGCAGGGCTACGGCCAGACCAACCCGGCCGTGGCGCTGGGCTGAAGGCAGCCCCATGGACACGCTGGCGTCGCCGCGCGCGCCGCAGGGCGTGGCCGAGTTGCGGGCGGCCTTCCGCGAGGGCAAGGCCGGCCTACTGCGCCACTTCGCCGAAGGGCGCGCGACGGCGGCAGCGGCGCGGCGGCTGCTGAAGGCCATGGCCCGCCACGTGGACAGCGTGCTGGCTGCCGCCTGGACGGAAGCCGGGCTGCACCGCGTCGCGCCCCAGGCCGCCCTGGTGGCCGTGGGTGGCTACGGCCGCGAAGAGCTGTTCCCGCACTCCGATGTCGACGTGCTGGTGCTGCTGCCCGACGAACCCGCACCGCCCGAGGGCGAAGCTGGCCGCCGCGAGGCGCTGGAGCGCTTCGTCACCCTGTGCTGGGACATCGGGCTGGAGATCGGCTCGTCGGTGCGCACGGTGGCCGAGTGCGTGGCCGAGGCCGGGCGCGACGTCACCGTGCAGACCGCGATGCTGGAGTCGCGGCGCGTCACAGGAGGCCGCCCGGTTTTCGGCCAGCTCGTGCGGACGCTCGCCGCGGCCATGGACCCGGCCGCCTTCCTGCGCGCCAAGACGCTGGAGATGCAGCAGCGGCACGTCAAGTACGAGGGCACGCCCTACGCGCTGGAGCCCAACTGCAAGGAAAGCCCCGGCGGCCTGCGCGACCTGCAGGTGGTCATCTGGGTGGCACGGGCTGCGGGCTTCGGCCGCACCTGGACCGAGCTGGCGGCCAGCGGCCTGATCACGCCCTTCGAGGCCTCCCAGTTGCTCAAGCACGAGGGCACGCTCAAGCTCGTCCGCGCGCGGCTGCACGCCGTGGCCGGGCGTCGAGAGGATCGTCTCGTCTTCGACCTGCAGACGGCCGTGGCCGACAGTTTCGGCCTCAGGCCCAGCCAGAGCCAGCGCAGCAGCGAGGCACTGATGCACCGCTACTACTGGGCGGCCAAGGCGGTGTCGCAGCTCAACCAGATCCTCATGCTCAACATCGAGGAGCGCCTGGCCGGCCACGAGGACGCGCCCAGCCGCCCGGTGACGGCGCGCTTCGCCGAACGCGCCGGCATGCTCGACGTGGCCAGCGACGACCTCTACGCCGAGAACCCGCACGCCATCCTCGAGACCTTCCTCGTGTTCGCGCAGACGCCGGGCCTGCAGGGCCTGTCGGCGCGCACGCTGCGTGCGCTGTACAACGCGCGCAACGTGATGGACACCGGCTTCCGGCGCGACCCCCTGAACCGCGAGCTGTTCATGGACATCCTGCGCCAGCCGCAAGGCATCACGCACGCGCTGCGCCTGATGAACGCCACCAGCGTGCTCGGGCGCTACCTGTGGGTGTTCCGGCGCATCGTGGGCCGCATGCAGCACGACCTGTTCCACGTCTACACCGTCGACCAGCACATCCTGATGGTGGTGCGCAACGTGCGCCGCTTCTTCATTCCCGAGCACGCGCACGAGTACCCGTTCTGCAGCCAGCTGGCGTCGCAGTTCGACCGGCCCTGGGTGCTGATCGTGGCGGCGCTGTTCCACGACATCGCCAAGGGCCGCGGCGGCGACCACTCCGACCTCGGCCGCCGCGAGGCGCGCCGCTTCTGCCGCGACCACGGCATCGACGCCGACGACGCGGCGCTGATCGAGTTCCTGGTGGAGCACCACCTGACGATGAGCCGCATCGCGCAGAAGGAAGACCTGTCCGACGCCGACGTCATCCGCGCCTTCGCGGCGCGCGTGGGCAACCCGCGGCGGCTGCAGGCGCTGTACCTGCTGACGGTGGCCGACATCCGCGGCACCGGGCCCAAGGTGTGGAACGCCTGGAAGGGAAAGCTGCTCGAGGACCTGTACCGGCTGACGCTGCGCACGCTGGGCGGCGCGCAGCCCAACCTCGACGCCGAGATCGAGTCGCGCAAGGCCGAGGCGCGGCAGGACCTGGCCCTGCACAGCGCCCTGCCCGGCACCGAGGTGCCGTTGTGGCAGACCCTCGACGTGAGCTACTTCGCGCGCCACGACGCGGCCGAGATCGCGTGGCACGCGCGCTGCCTGTGGCGCCACGTGGCCACGCCGTCCCCGGTGGTCCGGGCGCGCACCTCGTCGGTGGGCGACGGCCTGCAGGTGCTGGTGTACGCGCCCGACCGGCCCGACCTGTTCGCGCGCATCTGCGGCTACTTCGAGGCCGTGAGCTTCAGCATCCAGGACGCGCGCATCCACACCACGCGGGCCGGCTACGCGCTGGACACCTTCCAGGTGATCGGCACCAACAGCCTCACGCCCGAGTCGCCCGGCGGATACCGCGACCTGATCTCGCTGGTGGAGACGCAGCTCGCCGCTGCGCTCGACGCCACCACGGCGCTGCCCGAGCCGCGCAACGGCCGCGTGTCGCGCCGCGTGAGGAGCTTCCCGGTGACGCCGCGGGTGTCGCTGTCGCCCGACGAGCGCGCTCAGCGCTGGCTGCTCACGGTGAGCGCGTCCGACCGCACCGGGCTGCTCTACGCCATCGCGCGCGTGCTGGCGCGCAATGGCGTGAACCTGCAGCTGGCCAAGATCACCACGCTGGGCGAACGCGTGGAGGACACCTTCCTCGTCGACGGCCCCGAGCTGCAGAAGGCCCGGGCGCAGCTGCGGATCGAGAGCGAGCTGCTCGACGCCGTGGCGTCCGCGGCCTGACCGACTGCTGCGCATGGCACTCAGGCGTGTCGCTGCCGAAGAGCTGCTGCACGGGCTGGCCTCCTTCGACACCGTCGTCGATGCGCGCAGCGAGGGCGAGTTCGCCGAGGACCACCTGCCCGGCGCCGTGAACTGGCCGGTGCTGAACGACGCCGAGCGCGCACTGGTGGGTACGGAGTACAAGCAGGTCTCGGCCTTCGACGCGCGCAAGCGGGGCGCGGCGCTGGCGGCGGCCAGCATCGCGCGCCACGTGGAGCAGCACGTGCTGCCGCTGCAGCGGGGCTGGCGGCCGCTGGTGTACTGCTGGCGCGGCGGCCAGCGCAGCGGCTCGCTGGCAATGGTGCTGTCGGAGGTCGGCTTCACAGTGACGGTGCTGGACGGCGGCTACCGGGGCTTCCGCCGTGCCGTGCTGGCCGAGCTCGAGACGCTGCCGCAACGCCTTCACTTCCACGTGCTCGCCGGCCGCACCGGCAGCGCCAAGAGCCGGCTGCTGCAGGCGCTGGTCGCCGAGGGCGCGCAGGTGCTCGACCTGGAGGCCCTGGCCTGCCACCGCGGCAGCGTGCTGGGGCTGGTGCCGGGGCAGCGCCAGCCCTCGCAGAAGGCCTTCGAGACGGCGCTGTGGCAGGCCCTGGCGGCGCTGGATCCGGCCCGCCCCGTGTTCGCCGAGGGCGAGAGCCGCACCATCGGCCGCCTGCGCGTGCCCGAGGCGCTGCTGCAGGCGCTGCGCGCTGCGCGGCTGCACCCCGTGCGCATGCCGCTGGCGGCGCGCGTGGCCTTCCTGCTCGACGACTACGCGCACTTCGTGGCCGACGCCGAGGCCTTCTGCGCGCGGCTGCAGGCGCTGCGCGAACTGCGCGGCGCCGCCACCATCGAGCGCTGGCAGGCCCTGGCGCGGGCGGGCGACTTCGCCACGCCGGTGCGCGAGTTGCTCGAGCAGCACTACGACCCGGTGTACCTGAAGTCCATGCGCAAGCACTTCGCCGGATTCGACGAGGAGCAGGCGCTGGAGCTGACCGATGCCGCGCCGGCCACGCTGGCGGCAGCCGCGCGACGCCTCATCGCGGAGGGCGAGGCCGCCGCGCGCTGAGCGCCGCCGACGCAGCTGCGCCTTGTCAAACCGGGCTGTGGCCCGTGGGCCTACAGTCGCGGCCACGCCGCAGCGCCGAACCGCAGCACGCCCGATGCCTGAGCCCCCCGAAGACCCCCGGCGCCTGCCTTACGAGCTGGGCCGCGATATCCGCGCCAACCCTGTGCGGCAGGTCGGCCCCAGCGGCCCGATGCGCTGGCTGGCCCGCGGCTGGGCCGACCTGATGCAGTGTCCGGTGCCCGGCCTGCTGCACGGCCTGGCGATGGCCGGCTTCGGCGCGCTGCTGGTGCTGCTGGCACACGATCGCTTCTGGCTGCTGGCCGGCGCCTTCAGCGGCTTCCTGCTCGTGGCTCCCATCGTGGCTACGGGTCTTTACGCCGTCAGCCGCGAGCTAGAGGCCGGCCGCCGCGCCACGCTGGCCACGTCGCTGGCGGCCTGGCGCCCGCGCGACCGGCGCCTCGTCGTCTTCGGGCTGCTGCTGGCACTGGCCGGCACCGGCTGGGTGCTTACCTCGGCGGCGCTGATCACGCGCTTCGCATCGGAGCCGGTGAACACGCCGCTGGACTTCGTTCGCGTCGTGATGCTGGGCTCCGAGATCGGCATGT
>JBILSW010000497.1:0-2998 GCA_044371895.1 Rubrivivax sp. | reverse complement strand
AACCCCTCCGACGCGCACCCGGTGTTCGCATCGCGGCTGAAGCGCCATCTTCGCAAAGGTGCGCGCCAGGGCGCGGCGCTGATCGTGGTGGACCCGCGTCGCATCGACCTCGTGCGCACGCCGCACGTGCAGGCCGAGCACCACCTGCAACTGCGCCCAGGCACCAACGTCGCCGTGCTCAACGCGCTGGCGCACGTGGTGGTCACGGAGGGCCTCCTGAACGAGGCGTACGTCGCCGAACGTTGCGAGCGCGCCAGCTTCGAGGCCTGGCGCGCCTTCGTGGCGCGGCCCGAGCACGCGCCGGAGGCCGCGGCACCCGTCACCGGCGTGCCGGCCGCCACGCTGCGCGCCGCCGCGCGCCGCTACGCCGCGGGCCCCAACAGTGCCATCTACTACGGTCTCGGCGTCACCGAGCACGCGCAGGGCTCCACTGCCGTGATCGCCATCGCCAACCTGGCCATGGCCTGCGGCATGGTGGGCCGCGAGGGCGTGGGCGTGAACCCGCTGCGCGGCCAGAACAACGTGCAGGGCGCCTGCGACATGGGCAGCTTCCCGCACGAACTGCCGGGCTACCGGCACGTGTCGGACGCCACCGTGCGCGCAGGTTTCGAGGCCGCCTGGGGCGTGCCGCTCAGCCCCGAGCCCGGCCTGCGCATCCCGAACATGTTCGACGCCGCCCTGGCCGGGCGCTTCAAGGGCCTGTACTGCCAGGGCGAGGACATCCTGCAGTCCGACCCCGACACCCAGCACGTGGCCGCCGCCCTGGCCGCCATGGACTGCGTGGTGGTGCAGGACCTGTTCGAGAACGAGACCGCGAAGTACGCCCACGTGCTGCTGCCCGGCAGCAGCTTCCTCGAGAAGGACGGCACCTTCACCAACGCCGAGCGCCGCATCAGCCGCGTGCGCCGCGTGATGCCGCCGCTGGCCGGCCTGGCCGACTGGGAGGTGACGGCGCGGCTGGCCCAGGCGCTGGGCTACCCGATGAGCTACGCGCACCCCGAGGACATCATGCGCGAGATCGCGGCGCTCACGCCCAGCTTTGCCGGCGTGAGCTACGAAAAGATCGACCGCCTGGGCAGTGTGCAGTGGCCCTGCCACGCCGGCACGGCCGAGGCCGGCACCTCGGTGATGCACGAGGGCGGCTTCGTGCGCGGCAAGGGCCGGTTCTTCAACACGCCGTTCGTCGCGAGCGACGAGAAGGTCACGCGGCGCTTCCCGCTGCTGCTGACCACCGGCCGCATCCTCAGCCAATACAACGTCGGCGCGCAGACGCGCCGCACGGCCAACACCGCATGGCACGACGAGGACCGCCTGGACATACACCCCCATGACGCTGAGTCCCGCGGCATCCGCGATGGCGACCGCGTCGGGCTGCACAGCCGCGCCGGCCAGACCACGCTCCGCGCGCACCTGACCGACCGGCTGCAGCCGGGCGTTGTGTACACCACGTTCCACTTCCCCGGCAGCGGCGCCAACGTGGTGACGACCGACAGCTCGGACTGGGCCACCAACTGCCCCGAGTACAAGGTGACGGCGGTGCAGGTGGCGCGCGTCATGGCGATCGTGCCGGCGCCCGCCGCGAGCCCGGAGCCGGCGCTGGAGCGGGGTCAATGAGCGGCTCCGCCCCCGCGGGCGCCGTGGCCGCTCGTGTTTGCGTGCAGCGCCATGGCGCCGTGGCGACCGGGCCCGACTGGCTGGCCGACGAGGTGCCCGTGGCGCTGGTGGCCGACGGCATCTCGCAGGCCGTGATGCTGGCAACGCCGGCCGACCTGGAGGACTTCGCGCTGGGCTTCGCGCTCACCGAGGGCTGGATCGCCCGCGCCGACGATCTGTATGGGGTGGAGGAGCAAGGCACGCCGCAGGGCATCGAGCTGCGGCTGGAACTGGCGGCCTCGCGCCGCTGGGCCCTGCGGGAGCGCCGCCGGGCACTCGCCGGCCGTACCGGCTGCGGCCTGTGCGGCGTCGATAGCCTGGCGGCGTTGGAGCGTCCGCTGGGCGCGGTGCAGCCGCCCGTGCTGGTGGCCGGCGCGCTGGCGCGGGCCGTGCGCGAGCTGGGCCAGCGCCAGCCCTTGAATGCCCTGACCGGTGCCACCCACGCGGCTGCGTGGTGTGCGCCCGACGGCACCGTGCAGCTGGTGCGCGAGGACATCGGTCGCCACAACGCGCTCGACAAGCTCGTGGGGGCCATGATGCGCGCCGGCGCGCGCCCGGCCGAAGGCTTCGTCGCCATCACCAGCCGCGCCAGTTTCGAGATGGTGCACAAGGCTGCGACCGCGGGTGTGGGCCTGCTGGCCGCCGTGTCGGCGCCCACCGCGCGCGCCGTGCGGACGGCCGACGCGTGCGGGCTGGTGCTGGCCGGCTTCGTGCGCGGCGACGACGCGGTCTTCTACGGCCGGGGCGCTGCGTCGGCCGGCAGGGCCCGGGTGGCGGCATGAGGGTCGACGAGAACGAGCTGGCCCACCTCGTGCGGGGCGCCAACCGCATTGGCGAGTTCTTCGCAGCCAATCCCGATGCCGCCGAGGCGCGCGCTGGCATCGCCGGCCATATCCAGCGCTACTGGGCGCCGGCCTTGCGTCAGCGCCTGCTGCAGCACCTGCTCGACACCGGCGGCGACGGGCTCGATCCGCTGGTGGCCGAGGCCCTGCGCAGCCTGCCGGGCTGACCGTCGCCCCGATAGGGCCGCAGCGACGTAGACTGCCGCGATGAACGCCGCCGACCTCATCGCCATCGACGTGCACACCCACGCCGAGGTGTCCTGCTGGAACCCCTTCGACAACTACGGCGAGGAGTACGACCGCGCCGCCGACAAGTACTTCGGCAGCAACCGCCGGCCCACCATCGCCGAGACGGTGGCCTACTACCGAGAGCGCCGGATCGGCCTGGTGATGTTCACGGTGGACAGCGAGAGCCAGCTCGGCCGCCGCCGCATCCCCAACGAAGAGATCGCCGAGGCCGCGCAGGCCAACAGCGACATGATGATCGCCTTCGGCAGCATCGA
>JBILSW010000274.1:0-4906 GCA_044371895.1 Rubrivivax sp. | reverse complement strand
CCGACACGTGCACTGCGATGCGGTGGCCGTGCCACAGCACGCGCAGCTGCTCCCGCGCCTCGGCCTGCTCCAACGCTGCCGGCGGCAGCGACGGGAACTCGCGCAGGAAGCCCGCGCGGTAGGCGTACAGGCCCACGTGGCGAAGCGGCGGCGGATCGCCGGGCGGGGCGCCGCCGCCGTCGCGCCACCAGGGCAGCGGCGCGCGGCTGAAGTACAGCGCGCGCGAAGCGGCGTCGAGCACCACCTTGACGACGTTGGGGTTGGTGTACTCCGCGACCTCGGCCAGCGCGTGGGCGGCGGTGGCCATGACGCAGTCGTCACGCTGCACCAGCAGCGCCGCCACCGCCTGCACCAGTGCCGGATCGATCAGCGGCTCGTCGCCCTGCACGTTGACGACGACGTCGTCGCTGGCCAGCCCCAGGTGCACGCAGGCTTCGGCCAGGCGGTCGCTGCCGCTGGGGTGGTCGTCGCGGGTGAGGACGGCCTGCACGCCGTGGGCGGCGCAGGCGGCGGCGATCTCGGCATCGTCGCAGGCCACGACCACGGCGCGGGCGCCGGCCAGGCCGGCCACGCGCTCGGCCACGCGCACGACCATGGGCTTGCCGGCGATGTCGGCCAGGGGCTTGCGGGGCAGCCGCGTGCTCGCAAGCCGCGCCGGGATCAACACCGTGAAGCCGACCGCGCTCACGGGGCGGGCGCGCCGTCTTCGGCCGGGCCGTCCAGCGGCTGGGCCTCGTTCTCCAGCATGACCGGAATGCCGTCCCGGATCGGAAAGGCCAGCCGGTCGGCCGGGCAGACCAGGTCCAGCGGACGCTGCTCGGCGTCGCGGCGCAGCTGAAGCGGGCCCTTGCAGACGGGGCAGACGAGCAGTTCGATCAGGCGGTAGTCCAGGCTCATGGCGTTCGGGCGTTCGCAGGGCGGGGGCCGAAGAGCTCGGCATGCAGCTCGTCGAGCAGCGTCTCGGGCACGTCCAAGTCTAGCGGCAGCACCCACACAGGCCGGCCAGCGGCGCGGGCAGGGTCGAGCTTGACGGCGTCCTTCTCGGTGACCAGCACGTCGCAGCCCGCGGCAGGCCACGGGAGCGTGGCGTAGTCGTGGTGGTCGGGCAGCGGCAGCGTCTGGACCTGCAGGCCGGCCTCGCGCAGCATGGCGAAGAACTTCTGCGGTGCCGCCAGCCCGGCGGCGGCCAGCAGCGGCCGGCCGCGCAGCGCGGCCAGCGGCGCAGCGGCCGTCGGGTCGTTCGCGTGCCAGGCGGCCAGCGGCCAGGCGCGCTGAAGGCGGCGGGTGGCACAGGCACCGGGCAGGGTCGTGCTCGCCGAGCCCCCGGTATAGAGCACGTGGCGGCCGGCGGCCAGACGCCGCGGCAGCGGTTCGCGCAGCGGTCCGGCCGGCAGCAGCAGGCCGTTGCCGGCGCCGCGCTCGTCGAACACCAGCAGCTCGGCCCGGCGGGGCAGGGCGTGGTGCTGCAGGCCGTCGTCGGCGACGATGACATCCACCGCCGGGTGGGCCCCGATGAGCATCCATGCGGCCGCCACGCGGTCGCGCCCCACCACCACCGGCACGCCGCTGCGGCGGGCCAGCAGCAGCGGCTCGTCACCTACGTCGCGCGGGCTGTCGGCCTGCGCCACCAGCCGCGGGGCGGATCCCGCGCGGCCATGCCCGCGCGACACGATGCCGGGCCGGTGTCCGCGCCTTGCCAGCGCGGAGACTACGGCCATGACCGTGGGGGTCTTGCCGGCGCCGCCGACGACGACGTTGCCCACGACCAGCACCGGCACCGGCAGCGCCACGGCTGGGGTCGGGCGGGTGGCGTGGCGCCGCTGCAGCACCGCGTACACGGCAGCCAGCGGCTGCAGCAGGCGCGCCGCCAGGCCGGGCCGCGGGGTCCACCAGACGCGGCGGAAGAAGTCCTCGAGCGCGCCGGGCACGCTGCGGCGCGCGTCAGCGCGGCGTCGTGCCCGCGGTCTGGGCCGCGAACGTCAGCCGCGACAGCCCGGCACGGCGCGCCGCGTCGAGCACATTGACCACGGACTGGTGCGCCGCCAGCGCATCGGCCGAGATGATGATCACGACCTCCGGATGCCCGCCTGCGGCCGCGGCCAGCGCAGCGGTGAGCGCCTCGACGCTGCGGCCATCGACCGGGCGCCTGTTGACGGCGTATCGGCCGTCGGCCGCCACGGACACGATGACCTCGGACGGACGCTCGCGCAGCCGCTCGGCGTCGGCCGCCGGCAGGTTGATCTGCAGCTCGGTGAAGCGCGAATAGGTGGTCGACAGCATCAGGAAGATCAGCAGCACCAGCAGCACGTCGATGAACGGGATCAGGTTGATCTCCGGCTCCTCGAGGCGGCGGCGGCCGAACTTCACGCGCGCGCTCAGCCGGCCTTGTCGGCGAAGCGCATCAGGTGCGGCACCAGGCGCTCGGCGGCGAGTTCCATCGCCAGCTCGTACTCGTCGATGCGGCGGCGGAAGTAGCGGTACAGCATCAGCGCCGGGATGGCGACGATGAGCCCGAATGCAGTGTTGTACAGGGCGATGGAGATGCCATGCGCCAGTTGCTGCGGGTTACCGGCCGAACCGGCCGAGGGCGCCTGCGAGCCGAAGATCTCGATCATGCCGATCACCGTGCCCAGCAGCCCCAGCAGCGGCGCCGCCGCAGCGATGGTGCCCAGCGCGTTGAGGTAGCGCTCCAGGCCATGCACGGCGGCGCGGCCGGCGCTCTCGATCTGCTGGCGTAGCGCGGTCTCGGAGATGCGCGGCTCGGCTATCACGCTGCGCAGGCCGGCTGCCAGGACACCGCCGAGCACCGAGTTGGCGGCGAGCTTGTTCACGATGTCGGCTGACGGCAGGCTGGCCCGGGTGACTCCCAGCACCTCGTCGAGCAGCGTGGGCGGGGCAACCTGCGAAGGGCGCAGCGTGTAGAAGCGCTCGATCGCGAGGGCCAGCGCAACGATGGAGCACAGGATCAAGGGCCAGATCGGCCAGCCTGCGGCTTGTATGATGGACAGCAACGGTGTCTCGTCTATCGCGCGATCGTGCGCGGCGGCTTTGCGGGACTGCTCCGGTCATTATGGCCGATGCCTCCGGCGGCTCCGCGGGGGCTCCATCGCGGCTCAACGGCGAACCGTCAAGTGCTATCCACGCAGGCTGTGGACAACGTTGTGGGCAAAGCCTGCGCGCCGATCGCAAGTGGGCGTCGCAACAGGCCCTGGGACCTGCTGCCCAAGAATTGAGCAACAAAAAGTTTATGCGCATCAAGCACTTGCGATCGGATAACAGTTGCGTGACAGCGATTGCAGGGCACCCCCCTGGCCTGCGGGGTGCTGTGGACTGCCGGGCTCTCCCCGATGCCTGAACCGCCCGCGCGGGCCCCCTGGGGCGTGGCTGCGCTGTTGCTGGCCACGACCGACGCGCTGGCCGCCCGCTTCGGCGCGGTGGCCGTTTGTGGCGAGATCTCGGGCCTGTCGCGCGCGGCCAGCGGCCACGTGTACTTTTCTCTGAAGGATGCGGGCGGTGCGCCGGCCCTGTTGCGCTGCGCGATGTTCCGCCGCGCCGCGACGCTGCTGGACTTCGAGCCGGCCGACGGCCAGCAGGTCGAGTTGCGCGGCCGCCTTGGCGTCTACGAGGCCCGTGGCGAGTTGCAGATGGTGGTCGAGGCCATGCGTCGGGTGGGCGAGGGCGCCTTGTACGAGGAGTTCCTGCGTCGGCGTGCGCGCCTGGCGGCCGAGGGCCTGTTCGACGCCGCGCGCAAGCGAGCCCTGCCGCCCCAGCCGCGCGCGCTGGGCGTGGTGACCTCACTGGCCGCCGCTGCGCTGCGCGACGTGATCACGGCGCTGCAGCGCCGCGCGCCCCAGGTGCGTGTCGTCATCTACCCGGCCCCGGTGCAGGGTGCCGAGGCGCCCGCGGCGCTCGTCGAGGCGCTGACCGTCGCGGCTCGCCGTGCCGAGGTCGATGCGCTGCTGCTCGTGCGCGGCGGAGGTTCGCTTGAGGACCTGTGGGCCTTCAACGACGAGCGCCTGGTGCGGGCGATTGCCGCCTGCCCGCTGCCGGTGGTGTGCGGCGTGGGTCACGAGACCGATGTCACCCTGGCCGACCTCGCCGCCGACCTGCGCGCGCCGACGCCCACTGCCGCCGCCGAACTGGCTGCGCCGGCGTTGGCCGAGCTGCGGGCGCAGCTCGACGCCCGTGCCGAGCGCGCATGGCGGTCCGCGGAGCATGCGCTGCAGCGCCTGGCCCAGCGCACCGACACGCTGGTCGCGCGCCTGGGCACGCCGGCTCGCGCGCTGGCGGCGCAGCGCCAGGCCCTGGAGTTGCGCGCCCAGCGCCTGGCGCGGGCGCCGCTGCTCACGCTGCAGCAGCGCCAGGACGCCCTGGGCCGCCTGGGCGAGCGCGCGCGGCGCGCCCTGCGAGAGCGGCTGCACACCGAACCGTTGCGGCTGGACGCCGCCGCGGCGCGGTTGCAGGCGCACGATCCCGCGCGCGTGCTGCGCCGCGGCTACGCATGGGTCCAGACGTTCGACGGCCGCCCCGTGGTGTCGGTGGCCGGCCTGCGGGCCGGACAGGCCGTGCGGGCCACCTGGGCCGACGGCACGGCCGAGGCCGAGCTGCTGCGCATCGAAGCCCTGCCGCCGCCCCGCTGAAGGGGCGCTGCCTACAATCGCGCCCGGTCCGGAATCCGCCACCCCATCAGGAAGCAACAGACACCATGGAACACACCCTGCCGCCTCTGCCGTACGCCATCGACGCCCTGGCCCCGCACTACAGCCGGGAGACGCTGGAGTTCCACCACGGCAAGCATCACAACGCCTACGTGGTGAACCTCAATAACCTGCAGAAGGGGACCGAGTTCGAGAGCATGGCGCTCGAGGACATCGTCAAGAAGAGCTCCGGCGGCGTCTACAACAAC
>JBILSW010000273.1:0-4909 GCA_044371895.1 Rubrivivax sp. | reverse complement strand
GCCTGGCTCGCTACAGCAAGGTGGCCAAGGCCGGCCAGGACAAGGAAGCCGCGCGGCTGGTGGAGGTGCTGAAGAAGTGCGAGGCCGCGCTCAACGAAGCCAAGCCCGTGCGCAGCATCGACTTCAGCAAGGAGGAGCTGTCGGTGCTGAAGCCGCTGTGCCTGATCACGGCCAAGCCGGCGATGTTCGTGGGCAACGTCAGCGAGACGGGCTTCGAGGGCAACCCGCTGCTCGAGCAGCTGCGCGGCTACGCGGCCAGGCAGGCGGCGCCCGTGGTGGCCATCTGCGCCAAGACCGAGGCCGAGCTGGCCGACATGGCCGACGAGGACAAGGCGATGTTCCTGGCCGAGATGGGCCAGGACGAGCCGGGGCTGAACCGCCTGATCCGCGCCGCCTTCAAGCTGCTGGGCCTGCAGACCTACTTCACGGCCGGCCCGAAAGAGGTGCGCGCCTGGACCATCCACGTCGGCGACACCGCGCCGCAGGCCGCCGGGGTGATCCACACCGACTTCGAGCGCGGCTTCATCCGCGCGCAGACCATCGCCTACGACGACTACGTGGCCTACCAGGGCGAGCAGGGCGCCAAGGACGCCGGCAAGATGCGCGCCGAGGGCAAGGAGTACGTGGTCAAGGACGGCGACGTCATGAACTTCCTGTTCAACGTGTGATGGCCCCTGTGGCCGGCGCTCTTGGCGGGCACAGGCTTGCGCTGCATCCATCGGCGACAGCACGGCCGATCATGCGACGACTCGGGTTGGAAGGCCTGAAGTATATGTAAGCAGTCACTATTTTTTGATGACTGGTCGCATATCGTGATGCCACTCACGCTGACCCAGGGCAGGTTTTTTGGCACTCAGGCTTCTGGAGTGCTAATATTTTTGGAACTTCCGGCTCTACCGGGTTTCGAAACCTCCATGAACATCACGCCGTCCGCAGCCCTTGCCGTCCGCGATCCCTGGTCACTGGTGCCCCCGCTGGGCAACCTTGAGGCCTACGTCTCGGCCGTCAACCGCCTGCCGCTGCTGAGCCCTACCGAAGAGGTGGAACTCGCCCGCGCGCTGCGCGACCGCGGCGATGTGCAGGCCGCTGGGCGGCTGGTGCTCAGCCACCTGCGGCTGGTGGTCAGCATCTCGCGCCAGTACATCGGCTACGGCCTGCCGCAGGGCGACCTCATCCAGGAAGGCAACGTCGGCCTGATGAAGGCCGTCAGGCGCTTCGATCCCGAGCAGGGCGTGCGCCTGGTGAGTTACGCCATGCACTGGATCAAGGCCGAGATCCACGAGTACATCCTGAAGAACTGGCGCATGGTCAAGGTGGCCACCACCAAGGCGCAGCGCAAACTGTTTTTCAACCTGCGCTCGATGAAGCAGCAGCTGAAGGCCGGTGCCGGCGAGGACGCCGAGACCTTCCGCAACACGCTCACGCCGGCCCAGGTGGCGCACGTGGCGCACGAGCTCAACGTCAAGCCCGAGGAAGTGGTCGAGATGGAGACGCGGCTGGCCGGTGGCGACACCGCGCTGGAGCCGCAGTCCGACGATGGCGAGGAGACCTTCGCCCCGATCGCCTACCTGGCCGACGAGACGCAGGAGCCCACGCAGCGCATCGAGGCGCGCCATCGCGACTGGCTGGCCGGAGACGGCATTGCCAAGGCGCTGGACGTGCTCGACGCGCGCAGCCGCCGCATCGTGGAGGAACGCTGGCTCAAGGTGCGTGACGACGGCCACGGCGGCATGACGCTGCACGAGCTGGCGGCCGAGTACGGCGTGAGTGCTGAACGCATCCGCCAGATCGAGGTAGCCGCCCTGAAGAAGATGCGCAAGGCCCTGGCCTGACGGCACCCGATGCCCGGTCGAGGAAACCGCCTCAGGCCGGTTTCTCGGCCAGCAGGATGCGCAGGTCGTGAGCCAGCGCCTCGGCGCCACCGCCGTGGCGCGTGAACAGGCGGATGCGGCCGGCGGCATCGAACACGTAGCTGCCCGCCGTGTGGTCAACGGTGTAGCTGGTGTCCGTCTTGCCCGGCACTTTGTTGTAGAAGACCTTGAAGTGCTTGGCAACGGCGCGCGTCTCCTCGGGCGTGCCGCGCAAGGCCACGAAGCCACCGTCGAAGTTCTCGACGTAGGCCTTGAGCAGCTCGGGCGTGTCGCGCTCAGGGTCCACGGTCACGAACACGCCCTGAACGCGCTCGCCGTCGGCACCCAGCTGCTTCTTCACGGAGGCCAGTTCCACCAGCGTGGTGGGGCAGACGTCGGGACAGTGCGTGAAGCCGAAGAACACCACCACCACCTTGCCCTTGAACTCGGCCAGCGTGCGGCGCTTCCCGGAAGGGTCGGTCAGTTCGAGGCCCTGTGCGTAGTCGGCGCCGGTGATGTCGATGGCCTTGAACGACGGCTTCGACGACGCGCCCATGCCGGGCAGCACCGCCTTGTCGCAGGCGACCACCAGCGGCCCCAGCGCCAGAGAGAAGATCAACGATCGCCGAACAGCCATGGGTCGAGGTAGTGGTCGAGCAGCAGCGCCGCGAACAGCAGCGACAGGTGCCAGATGGAGAAGCGGAAGGTCCTGCGGGCCAGCGCGTCGGAATAGTCGCGCCACAGCTTGAAGGCGTAGCCGATGAACAGCGCGCCCAGCACCACGGCCGCCGCCAGGTAGACCAGGCCGCTGAAGCGGAACACCCAGGGCAGCAACGTTGCCGCGAACAGCACCACGGTGTAGAGCAGCACTTGCAGTTTGGTGAAGTCGGCGCCGTGCGTCACCGGCAGCATGGGCAGGCCGGCGCGCCGGTAGTCCTCTACCCGGTACAGCGCCAGCGCCCAGAAGTGCGGCGGCGTCCACAGGAAGATGATCAGGCACAGGATCAGCGACTCGGCGCCCACCTCGCCCGTCATCGCGGCCCAGCCCAGCACCGGCGGCATGGCGCCGCTGGCACCGCCTATGACGATGTTCTGCGGCGTCAGCGGCTTCAGCACCACCGTGTAGACGATGGCGTAGCCCACGAAGGTGGCCAGGGTGAGCCACATCGTCAGCGGGTTCACGGCGATGGCCAGCAGCGCGCAGCCGGCGGCGCACAACAGCGTCGAGAAGACCAGCGCCTGCGTGGTCGTGAGCTCGCCCTTGGCCGTGGGCCGCCAGGCGGTGCGCGCCATGCGGCGGTCGATGTGCTGCTCGACCAGGCAGTTGAAGGCCGCCGCGGCCGCCGCCACCAGCCAAATACCGGCCGAGGCCAGCGCCGCCAGGCCCCAGCGTGGCCAGCCGGGCTCGGCCAGCAGCATGCCGATGAGGGCGCAGAACACGATCAGCTGCACCACGCGCGGCTTCGTCAGCGCGCTGTACTGGCGCCACAGCGAACCCCGGGGGCCCGGGGCGTCGGGGGCGGCGATGCTCTGTGCCATAGGGTGCGCGATGGGAGGCGCGGATTCTAGGCAGCGGCCGGCCGCGGGCCGTGGGCCTGCGGCTCGCGGCGGGCGGCGGGCAGGCGCGCCAGCAGCAGCGTCATCAGCAGCACCAGCGCCGCCGCGCCGGCCGAGTGGCCCAGTGCGGCCAGCAGCGGCCAGCCAAGCACCACGTTGGACAGCCCGCTCAGGATCTGCAGGCCCAGCAGCGCCAGCAGGCCGAGCGCGAAGCGCCCGGTGGCCGGGCATTCGGCGCGCCGCAGCCAAAGGGCCCACACCAGGGCCAGCATGGCCAGTGTCAGCACCACCGCACCGATCCGGTGGGCCATGTGGATGGCCACCTGCGAGGGCACGGTGCGCAGCACGCCGTCGTCGCCGCCCAGGCCGCGCAGCAGCGTGAAGCCGGTGGCGAAGTCCATCTCCGGCCACCACTGCCCGTTGCAGGTGGGGAAACCCGTGCAGGCCAGCACTGCGTAGTTGGTGCTGACCCAGCCGCCCAGCCCGACCTGCGCCACCAGCAGCACGAGCACCACGGTGGCGGCACGCCGCAGCGGCCGCACGTCGCCCCCAGCGGCCAGCAGCGGCTGTTGCCGGAACGCCGCGTGCTGCGCCGCCAGCAAGGCCAGCAGCAGCAGCCCGCCGAGCAGGTGCAGCGTCACCACCGCCGGGTAGAGCTTGAGCGTGACGGTGTACTTGCCGAACATGCCCTGCACGATCACCCAGACCAGCGTCACCGTCGGCCACCACGGCGAGAAGGGCAGCCGCCGACGGCCGAGCCAGCTGAACACCGCCATCACCAGGATCAGCACGCCCACCGTCATGGCCAGGTAGCGGTGGATCATCTCGATCCAGGCCTTGCTCCAGGTGACGGGCCCGCCGGGCGCAGCGGTCTGTGCGGCAACGATGTCGTCGCGGGCGCCGAAGGGGCTTACCTCGCCGTAGCAGCCGGGCCAGTCCGGGCAGCCCAGGCCGCTGTCGGACAGCCGCGTGAAAGAGCCGAAGACGATGAGGTCGAAGGTCAGGAAGAGCGTCAGCGCCGTCAGCGTGGCCATGCGGCCGCGCGTGTCGGCACCACGCGCCCGCAGCCACCACCACGACAGCGGCAGCGCCGCCAACAGCAACGCCAGCAGCACAAGCCGCAGCAGCGGGGCCAGGTCGACAAGGGCCTGCTCGGTGCCGTCCATCGCGTGCGTCAACGACCCGCGTCGTCCCAGCTCGACGAGGCGCGCAGCAGCTTGCGCAGGTCGCGCATCACGCGCTGCGGCTCGGCCGCGGGCGGCATCCGCAGCATCCACATGCCCATTGGATCGACGACGTACAGGTGCTCGTCCAGCGCGTGCCCGGCCTGCGGCAGCAGCCAGCCGGCCAGCGCCGCGCGCGGCGCGCGCAGCAGCGTGGCCGACGGCGCGGCCTCGAGCGCGGCGCGCAGCTCGGGCTTCAGGACGCCGTCGCCGGCCACCAGCAAGACCTTGTCGAGACGGTCGCGGTCGCGGCCCAGCATCTCGCGCAGCTGCCGCTGC
>JBILSW010000272.1:0-4929 GCA_044371895.1 Rubrivivax sp. | reverse complement strand
GGCCGCGGTGGGCTCGCCGCCCTCGGCCGCCTCGGCAGACGGCTGCTCGCCGCCCTCGGCCCCCTGGCGATCGCGGTTGCGGCCGCGGCCGCCCCGGCGGCGCCGGCCACGCTCGCCCTCGGTGCGCTCGCCCTCCGTGCGCTCGCCCTCCACCGCATTGGCGCGCGCGCCGCCGGCACTGGTCTCGGCATCGGCGGCCGCCTCTGTCGCCGCGGGCGCGGCCTCGGCGGACTCGGTGCCCTCGGGCAGCAGGCCCTGCTGGGCCTCGTCGGCCGGGCGGCCCTCGCCACGGTCGCGGCCGCCGCGGCGGCGGCGCCGCCGACCGCCATCGCGGGCTTCGCCCTCGGCGCCCGCCTCGGCCGGCTGGCTGCCGGGCGGGATGGGCACGGGGATGGTGTCCACGAAGGGCTGCACAATGCCGCCGGCCGAAGCCTCCTCGGGCCGAGGCGCACGCTCCGGTCGCGGTCCGCGGCGGTCGCCGCTGCGCTCGGCGCGTTCGCCACCGCGCTCACCGCGATCCTGACGCGACTCGCCGCGCGCCGGCTGGCCGTCGCGGCCTGCCTCGCGCGCGCCACCGCGGCCGCCACGGCCACCGCGCTCATTGCGCTCGCCGCGACGGCCGTCGCGCCTCTCGCCGCCGGGCCTGGCCTCGGCAGGGGCGGGCGCGGCCACGGGTGCCGCCACGGGTGCGGCCACGGCCGGGGCCGCCGTGGGCGCCGGGGCCTGGGCGGGCGCACTGCCGAAGATCTTCTTCACCCAGCCGAAGAAGCCGCTGCCGGCGGCCGGCACCATCGGCGGGGGCACGGGCACGGCCGGCGCGGGCACCGGCATCGGCGCCACGGCCACGGGCGCGGGGGCCGGTGTGGGGGGCGGAGGCGGCGGGGCCGGCTGGTCGGGCAGCACGCCCTTGATCACGGGCTCCTGGCGGGCCTTGCCGGCCTTGTCGCGGCGCGTGATGCCGACTTCCTCGTCGGGCTCCTCGATCATCGTGTAGCTGGCCTGCAGGCTCTCCAGCCGCGGGTCGTCGTGGCGCAGCCGCTCGAGCTTGTAGTTCGGCGTCTCGAGGTGCTTGTTCGGCACGAGCAGAACGGTCACGCGCTGCTTGAGCTCGATCTTCGTGATCTCGCTGCGCTTCTCGTTGAGCAGGAAGCTCGTCACCTCCACCGGCACCTGCACGTGCACGGCGGCGGTGTTCTCCTTCATGGCCTCTTCCTGCACCATGCGCAGGATCTGCAGCGCGCTGCTCTCGGTGTCGCGGATGTGGCCGGTGCCGTTGCAGCGCGGGCAGGTGATGTGGTTGCCCTCGGACAGCGCCGGGCGCAGGCGCTGGCGACTCAGTTCCAGCAGCCCGAACTTGCTGATGCTGCTGAACTGCACGCGGGCGCGGTCGTAGCGCAGCGCGTCGCGCAGGCGCTGCTCGACCTCGCGGCGGTTCTTGCTCTCCTCCATGTCGATGAAGTCGACCACGATCAGGCCGCCGAGGTCGCGCAGCCGGCACTGGCGCGCGATCTCGTCGGCGGCCTCGAGGTTGGTGCGGGTCGCGGTCTCCTCGATGTCGCCGCCGCGCGTGGCGCGCGCGGAGTTCACGTCCACCGCCACCAGCGCCTCGGTGTGGTCGATGACGATGGCGCCGCCGCTGGGCAGGTTCACGGTGCGGCTGAAGGCCGTCTCGATCTGGTGCTCGATCTGGAAGCGGCTGAACAGCGGCGCGTCGTCGCGGTAGCGCTTCACGCGGTGCGCCGACTCGGGCATCACGTGCTCCATGAACTGGCGCGCCTGTTCATGGATGTCGTCGGTGTCGATCAGGATCTCGCCAATGTCGGCCGAGAAGTAGTCGCGGATCGCCCGGATCACGAGCGTGCTCTCCTGGTAGATGAGCTCGGGCTTGCTCATGGCCTTGGAGGCGCCGTCGATGGCGTCCCAGAGCTTGAGCATGTAGTTCAGGTCCCACTGCAGCTCGGCGGCGGTGCGGCCGATGCCGGCGGTGCGGGCGATCAGGCTCATGCCCTTGGGGTACTCGAGCTGGTCGAGGGCCTCCTTGAGCTCCTCGCGCTGCTCGCCCTCGATGCGCCGGCTGACGCCGCCGCCGCGGGGGTTGTTGGGCATCAGCACCAAGTAGCGGCCAGCCAGGCTCACAAACGTGGTGAGCGCTGCGCCCTTGTTGCCGCGCTCCTCCTTCTCGACCTGTACGAGCAGCGAGTCGCCTTCCTTGACGGCCTCCTTGATGGTGGCGTCGCGGGCGCTGACGCCCTCGCGGAAATAGTTCTTGCTGATCTCCTTGAAGGGCAGGAAGCCGTGGCGGTCCTCGCCGTAGTCGACGAAGCAGGCTTCCAGGCTGGGCTCCACGCGCGTGATGACCGCCTTGTAGATGTTGCCCTTGCGCTGCTCGCGGCCCTCGATTTCGGTCTCGAAGTCGAGCAGCTTCTGGCCGTCGACGATCGCCAGGCGCCGCTCTTCGGGCTGCGTGGCGTTGATCAGCATTCTCTTCATGTGCACTCCGGTGCCGCACCGGGCCCTGCGGGCGCTGGCGCGGGATTCACTCCCGATGCACGAGACGCACGCGACGAGAACCCTGGTGCTGCGGCCGGAGCCGGCCCGAATTGCCCTGGACTGCGCGTGGCGCGCCGCTTCGCGGTGGAAGCGGCGGTTCAGGCGCGCAGCGTTGGCGCGTGCGCCGACGGCGGCCGCGGTGCGCGTGGCCCGCCGGCCCTGCCACCCGGCCCGGGCCGCGGATCGCGCGGCCGAGCGCTTGCCCCGGCCGCGCCTGCGGCGGCAGTGCCGGGCAGGGGCCTTGGGGGGCGATGGGGGGGTGGGAGGTGGGGGTTCACGGGCTACCGATGGGCTGCCGTCAGCGCGGGTTCCAGACGTCCGGCCCGCACATCGGCGCGGGTGTGGGGCGTCTGGCGCCCTTGAATCTGTTCGGGGCCTCGTTCGATGAACGAGGCAAGGGGTTCTCTCACGACGCTCTGCCACCGCCCCGACCGCCGCGCCGTGTCGCTTGGGGACACGGCCTCGGTCGCCGGGAGGGCGTTGCATCCGCTCTTGGCCGCGCCCGCCGGACTGTTCCGACGCGCCGCTGCCGTGTCACGCTCAACCGCGGTGCCCGCGTAGACTCCCGGAAAATCAAGCACTTACGGCCTGAATGTGACGTTGCGCAGTATACGCGCCAAATCCGCGGCAGCATCCCCCGGCGAGGCCCCGCCCGCCGTGCAATGGCTGACGGTGGATGCCGAGAGCGCCGGCCAGCGCCTGGACAATGTGCTGCTGCGGCTGCTCAAGGGCGTGCCCAAGACGCACGTCTACCGCATCATCCGCAGCGGCGAGGTGCGCCTGAACAAGGGCCGCGCCAGCGCCGACAGCCGGGTGGCCGAGGGCGACGTGCTGCGCCTGCCGCCGCTGCGCCGGCCGGCCGGCCGCGGCGGGCCCGACGGCGAGCCGCTGGCGGCCACGGCGCCGCCGCGGGAGTTCGCTGTGCTGTTCGAGGACGAGCAGCTGTTGGCCATCGACAAGCCGGCCGGTGTGGCCGTGCACGGCGGCAGCGGGGTGAGCTTCGGCGTCATCGAGCAGCTGCGCCGGGCGCGGCCCGACGCGAAGTTCCTCGAGCTGGTGCACCGCCTCGACAAGGAGACCTCCGGCATCCTGCTGCTGGCCAAGAAGCGCAGCGCGCTGAACGCCCTGCAGGACCAGTTCCGCGCCCGCGAGACAGCCAAGGTCTACGCGGCGCTGGCCTTCGGGGCCTGGCCGGCGCGGCTGAAGGTCATCGACCAGGCGCTTCTGAAGGGCCACGACACGGCCGGCGAGCGCCACGTGCGCGTGGCCGCGGCCGGCGCCGACGGTGCGCAGCGCTCGATCACGCTGGTGCGCGTGGCCTGCACGTACGCCGGTGCCACGCTGCTGGACGTGACGCTCAAGACCGGCCGCACGCACCAGATCCGCGTGCATCTGGCCAGCCAGGGCCACCCCATCGTGGGCGACCCGAAGTACGGCGACTTCGCCCGCAACAAGGCCTTCTTCCGTGAGTTCTCGCGCGAGACGGGCTTCGAGCGCATGTTCCTTCACGCCCGCGCGTTGGCCTTCGAGCACCCGTCCGGCGGCGGCCGCGTGGCGCTGGAGTCGCCCCTGCCCGAACCCTGCCAAAGGCTGTGCGACACACTCGCGGCCCGCGCCTGACCGACCGACATGCCCCAACGCCGCTTCGACCTCATCGCCTTCGACTGGGACGGAACGCTCTTCGACAGTACGGCGCTGATCGTGCGCTGCATCCAGGGCGCCTGCCGCGACCTGACACTGCCGGTGCCCAGCGACGCTGACGCCGCCTACGTCATTGGCCTGGGGCTGCACGACGCGCTGCGCCACGCCGCACCGGGCCTGCCGCCGGATCGCTACTCGGAGCTGGGCCTGCGCTACCGCGAGCACTACTGGGCGCACAAGGACGATCTGGTGCTGTTCCCGGGCACGCTGGCCATGCTGCAGGCCCTGAAGGCGCGACAGCACCTGCTGGCCGTGGCCACCGGCAAGAACCGCCGTGGCCTCGACGACGCGCTGGCACAGGCCGAGCTGCACGGCGTGTTCGACGCCACGCGCACGGCCGACGAGACCGCCGGCAAGCCCCACCCGCTGATGCTGGAAGAGCTGATGGCCCAGCTGGGCGTGCCGCCCGGGCGCACGCTGATGATCGGCGACACCACGCACGACCTGCAGCTGGCGCGCAACGCCGGAACGGCCAGCGTGGGCGTGAGCTTCGGCGCGCACGAGCCCGAGACCTTCGACGCCTTCGGCCCGCTGGCGGTGGTGCACAGCACCGACGAGCTGCACCGCTGGCTGATCGACAACGCCTGACGACGACGCAGGAGCGCCCGGCGTGGACACCGCCCCCGACACCGAGCTGCCGCGCGAGCCGCTGTGCGCCTCGGCCGAGCTGGCCGAGCG
>JBILSW010000271.1:0-4931 GCA_044371895.1 Rubrivivax sp. | reverse complement strand
CCCGAGGTCGAGGCCGAGATCGTGCGCCGCCTCACCGGCAAGGCCAACCAGCCCGAGGTCGTGGTGCGCCGCACGCGCAGCATGGCGGCTGCCGTCACCGTGGTCGGCGAGGTCGGCGCCAGCACGCGGGTGCCCCTGACGCCGAGCGGTGAACGGCTGCTCGATGCGCTGGCCGCCGCCGGCGGCGTGCGGCAACCGGTGAACCGCATCACGCTGCAGGTCACGCGCGGCGACTCGTTCCACGCCATGCCGCTGGACGCGATCATCCGCGACCCCCTGCAGAACGTGCGCCTGCGTCCCGGTGACGTGGTCACCGCCCTGTACCAGCCCCACAGCTTCACGGCACTGGGCGCGACCGGCAAGAACGAGGAGATCGCCTTCGAAGCCCAGGGCATCAGCCTGGCGCAGGCGCTGGCCCGCGCGGGCGGGCTCGTCGACAGCCGGTCCGACGCCCAGGGCGTGTTCGTCTTCCGCTTCGAGAAGGCCGACGTGCTCGACTGGCCCCGCCAGCCGGTGGGCAAGACGGCCGAGGGCCTGGTTCCGGTGGTCTACCGCGTCGACCTGCGCGACCCGGCAAGCTACTTCGTGATGCAGGGTTTCGCGGTCAACGACAAGGACCTGCTGTACGTGAGCAACGCCCCGGCGGCCGAATTGCAGAAGTTCCTGAACCTTATCTTCTCGATCGCCTACCCGGTGCTGAACACGATCAGTCTGACTCGGTAGGTTAGGTGTCCTTCGCTCCAGCATGCCTCGTTCGCTCGACATCATCGTCCCGGTCTATCGCAACGCGGAGCTGACGCGGGCCTGCGTCGACTCGATCCTCAGGCACCAGGGCGAGATCGCCGAGCGGCGGCCCCGGCTGCTGCTCATCAATGACTCGCCGGATGACGACGAGGTCGTCCTGCTCCTCAGGGCGCTGGCGGCGGGTCGCGACGACGTGTCGGTGTTGACCAACGAAACGAACCTGGGCTTCGTGCAGACCGTCAACCGGGGACTCGCGCTGGCCCGGCAGGCGGGCCACGACGTGCTGCTGGTCAACTCAGACACGCTGACCTTCCCGGGCACGCTGACGGAGTTGCTGCGCGCGACAGAGGACGATGAGCAGATCGGCTTCGCGAGCCCGCGCTCGAACAACGCATCCCTATGCTCGCTGCCGCACTTCCACGGGGGAGCGCCGGCCACGCCGGAAGAAGCGCACCGGCGCTGGAGCATCCTTAGCGCCACGATGCCGCCATGGCACTTCGTTCCCACGACGGTCGGGTTCTACATGTTCATCGATCACCGCGTGCTGGCGAATCACCGCGGCCTGCGTTCCCACTTCGGCGTGGGCTACGAGGAAGAGAACGACCTCGTCATGCGCGCGGGCAAGACCGGCATGCGCGCGATCATGGTCAATCGCGCCTTCGCGTTCCACGCTGGGTCCGCATCGTTTTCGCTCACCGACATCGATCTGGACGCGCACCGACAGGCCAATCACCTGAAGATGGTGGCCGACCACCCGGAGTTCCTGCCCCTGGTGCGCCGCTACGAGGCATCCGCGCACTACCGCGCTGAGCGACTCATGGCAGGCCTGCTGCCTGACGCGAAGAGGCGGCTGCGCGTCTGCTTCGACCTGACCAGCTTGGGCCAGCACCACAACGGCACCAACGAGCACACCACGTCGGTGCTGAGGTCCCTGGTTGCCCGCTGGAGCGACCGGATTGCGTTCACGGGGATCGGCTCGGAACGCTCGTTCTGCTTCCACGGGCTGGATCGCCTCGACGACTTCGCCCGGGCAGAACCGGGAGCCGCAGGCGTGCATGGCGTGGCCATACGCATGTCGCAGCCGTTCGACCTTCATCACCTGAACGTGCTGGACAGCCTGGCGCCAATCAATATCTACGCCATGCTGGATACCATCGCCGAGGACAGTGGCCCGCTGGCCCAGGACGGCGGATTCATCGAACTGTGGGACTTCGTGGCCGAGCATGCCAACGGCTTTCTCTACAACAGCCGGTTCACGGCCCGGGAATTCGTGCTGCGCCACAGGGCGGCGGCCGGCAGGCCGAACTTGGCCATGCTGTTGTCGACAAGGGTCGAGGAGTACCCTGCCGCCCGCGGCAAGACGGAGGCACCCGGGCACATCCTGGTCCTGGGCAACCACTTCCCGCACAAGGCGTCCGATGAGGCGGGGCGCCGTTTGGCAGCGGCGTTCCCTGACCTCCAGGTCGTCGCGCTGGGCGCCAACGACGAGCAGAGTGGAAACCTCCAGGTCATCCGGCCGGGAACGATCAGCGCGGGTCGCATGCGCGACCTGTATTCCGATGCGAGCGTCGTGGTGCTGCCTTCCCACCTGGAAGGCTTCGGGCTCGGGCTCATGCACGCCCTGGCGGCCGGCAAGCCGGTCGCGGTCAGGAACATTCCCGCCACCCGTGAGATCCCGGCCATCGCTGGTGCCGTGCGCAAGGCACTGGCCGCCGAACGCAGCCATGTGGATAGGTCTGACGGGCCGGGTTGGAACGACTGGGCAGATGGCTTGGGAGAGATGTGCCTTCGACTGGCCAAGTCGGATGAAGTCTTCGGCCGCCTGGCACGACGCGTGTACCACGGTGACTTGCTGCGACAGGCGCGTGCGTATCGCGAGAGTGCTGAGGGGACAGCCCAAAGGGTGCAGCCCGCCCCGCCCGCCCCGCCCGTGTCGACAGAGTTCAGCGGCCAGTCGACGGTCGAGCGCCCCAAGCAGCGTCTGGAGACTTTGCTCGCCCTGGACGGTAGGCAGTTCGTGCAAGCTGCTTATGGAGCACTGCTGCTGCGTGAAGCCGACCAGCACGGGCTGGACTTCTACACGACCGAGGTCGAGTCAGGCGTTGGGAAACTCAAAGTTCTAGAAGTGCTTTCCCAGTCGGCTGAAGGACGTGCCAAGGGAGTCGTGCTGGAAGGTTTGCGCGAGGCTGCTGCCGCTGAGCATGTCTCGCGTCCACTTAGCCTGCGCCGACTGCTCCGTCGTCTTGGTCCGAGGTGATGCCAAGGGCAAGGTGCACGCGCCCGCCAAGATGTTCCGGATGGCAACGGCCTGAGTGGGCTTCGTCGCGCCAACCACCGCTGCGAATTGCGTGAATTTGCACCTCCGGCGGGTATCCATTTTGCGGGACAGCCAGCCTCAACATGCCACCATACGTTCAGGTGGCGAGGTTCTTGGTGACACTGCCGGACCCGGTCACAGGTTCGCTGCGAGCACTCTTGGCATTACCCAAAGGACAAGCACACCAGCCAGCAGTCCACATGGTCTGTCTTGCCGCCACCTGGAACAGTGGCTCCCTAGGGCGGCTGGGATCGCTCGGCTCCGTTGCCGCGGCACACTCTGGCCGCCCTTTGGACCAACGAGGCCGCACCCTCCATTGAACAGCCACTGCCGTCGCGCTCCTCAGCAGATCGACAGTGTGACTTGTTGTCGGCTCTAGCTGCAGCGAGTCACCCACCCTGCGCAGCGTTGTATACCATCCGTGGAGAATGGGGTCAGTGCGCTGCTGCGGGCGGTTGGCTGTTCTTGCACCGTCAGTCGATGCATGAATGCACTCGAACGCCGCCGCAGGCGCAGTCCCGGATCACTTTCTTGCTTTCATCGGCGGGTATTGCATGCGAGATCTCTCTGGGAAAGGATTGCGTTCGGGTCTGCTGGCGGCTCTGATCGCCTTGGCGCTGCTCGGGTGTGACAAGGAATCGCCAGAGACCCTGCTGGGCCAGGCCAAGGCCGATCTCGCGGCCAGGAACCCAGCAGCGGCCGTCATTCGCCTGAAGACAGCTCTGCAGACCAATCCCTCATCGTCAGAGACCAGGGTTCTGCTGGGAAGGGCCCTTCTCCAGACGGGGGACGCGCGAGGGGCGGTCGTCGAGTTGTCCCGGGCGCTGGAGCTGAAGCACGACTCGGCGGAAGTGATGCCCGACCTGGCACGGGCGTTGTTGCAGTCCGGCGCCGCTGTCAAGCTGACATCGGCCTACGGCGAGTTGCAGCTGGACGACAAGGCCGCCGCCGTTGCCTTCAAGACGCACCTGGCCACGGCGTGGGCCCAGCTCGGGAAACCCGAAAAGGCCGAGTCCGCGCTCAAGGATGCGCTGAACCTCGATCCGGACAATCCGGAGGTCAGACTTCTCCAGGCGCGCATGGCGGCCGAGCGCGGCGAGCACGACAAGGCCCTGGGAATGGTCGATACCGTCATTGCCAAGGGTGCTGCCCTGCGAGAAGCTTGGCAGTTGCGTGGCGAGATTCTGGCATTCGGCCTCGGCAATCTGCGCGAAGCCGAAGCGGCCGTTCGAAAGTCCCTGGACGCAGACCGTTCGTACCTGCCGAGTCACGTCCTGCTGACGTCACTTCACATCGGCAACGGCGACTTCGCGAAAGCCAAAGCGCAGTTCAAGGAGTTGCAGGAGCTGGCGCCCGATCAGGTGCAGACGGTGTTCCTTCAGGCCCAGCTCGAGATGTCCGACAAGAACTACCCCAGGGCACTTGAACTGGTACAGGGTGTTCTGAAGGTGACGCCCACCAACGTGAACGCGCTTCGACTGGCTTCGGCCATCGAGTGGCACCTGGGTTCACCCGAGGCTGCGGCGCGCCTGCTCGAGACGGCGCTGAAGTCCGACCCGACGGTGTCGGCGATGCGGGTGAACCTGGCGCACATTTACCTCAGGCTCGGCCAGGCCCGCAGGGCTCAGGAGATCATCGGTCCCGTGGTGATCTCGGAGCGGGCCTCATCCGAAGCCTTGGGCGTGGCGGCAGAGGCCTCACTGCAGCAGGGCAGGCTCGATCAGGCCGAGGCGCTTTTCGTCCGCGCCGCCTCAGCCAAGCCTGAAGACCAGCGCCTGCAGACCTCGCTTGCGATGGCTCGGCTTGCCAAGGGCGACACCGTTCGCGCGCTCGAACAACTAGAGAACCTCGCTGCGTCCAGCAGCGAAGA
>JBILSW010000270.1:0-4937 GCA_044371895.1 Rubrivivax sp. | reverse complement strand
TCGAACACGGCCTCGAGTTTGTCGGCCGGGATGCCGCGCCCGTTGTCGACGACGTCGATGATCAGACCCTGCTCGCCCCCGCGGGTGTGCGGCCGCACCGCCAGCACCACGCGCGCCGCGCGGCCCGGCCGCACGCCCACGCTGTAGCGCACGGCGTTGCCGGCCAGGTTCTGCACCAGCCGCGCGAGCTGCGTGCGATCGGCGAACACCCACTGCCGGCGCCCGTGCACCGACAGGCGCAGCTGCGCCGGCGTGTGCGTGGCCTGCAGGCTGGCGGCCACGGCGTCGAGGATGTCGCGCACCTCCACCGGCTCGGGGTGCGACTGCAGCGCGCCCTGTTCGAGCGCGCTGAACTCGCTGAACTGGTCGAGCATGGCCGTGGCGTCGTCGGCCGCGCGCATCTGCTGGCGCAGCAGCTCGCTGCGCCGCGCCCGGGCGCCGGGGGCCTCGGGGTCGGGAGCGTCGTCGGCCTGCAGCGCCTCGGCGTACAGGCGCACGGCTTGCAGCGGCTGGCGCAGGTCGTGGCTAATGCTGGCCAGCAGCTGCGTGCGCGCGCCCTGCAGCGCGGTGAGCTCGGCGGTGCGCTGGTCGAGGCTTTCGATGAGCGTGTCGCGCTCGGCGAGCGCGCCGAACAGCCGGCGGTCGTTCACTCGCATGTGCATGAGGTCGATCCAGACGAACACCGTCACCAGGATTGGCGCCACCGCCCACAGGCTGGGGAAGTCCGACACCAGCCACTCCCAGGCCGCGCTGGCCAGCGCCGTGGCCAGCAGCAGCGACAACCCGCCCTCGCGCCCGGCGTGCCAGCCCAGGCTGGCCACGCCCACCAGCAGCAGCAGCGCCAGCGAGGCCGCCCCGCCGCCGGCCGCCGCATGCACCGAGCCCAGCGCCAGCCCGGCCAGCGCCGGCAGCAGCAGCGGCGGGCGCCGCGGCTGCGCCAGCGCCGCCAGCAGCAGCAGGCACGGCAGCGCCCAGCCCCAGGCCAGCTGCTGCGCCGTCAGCAGCGGCGCGCCGGCGAGCCGGCGCACGGTGTCCAGCGGCGCCAGGTTGTACGGCAGCAGCCATTCGGTGGAGCTCTGCACCGCCAGGCCCAGCACGCCCAGCCCCACCAGCGCCAGGCCCAGCCGCCGACGGCGGCGCGGCAACTGCTCGGCGATGTGCGCGGCGCTGCCGGGTCGGGGCGGCTCGGCGCGGCGCGCGGGCTTCATGCGTCGCCGTCGTCCGAGGGGGACTCGCCAGCGTCCCCGCTGGCGGAGGCCGCCCGCATCGACGGCACGCGATAGCCGCGCTGCGACAGCAGCACCAGCAGCTTGGTGCGGTTGGGCGCGCCCAGGGCCTGCAGCGTGGCCGTGACGTGCTTCTTGACCACGACCTCGGAGCGGTCGAGCAGCCGCGCGATCTCCTTGTTGCGCAGGCCCTGCACGACGTAGCCCAGCACCTCGATCTGCCGCTCGGTCAGGCCCAGCGCGGCCAGCTCGCTGAGCGCGCGGCCGCCGGACTCGGGCACCGCGGCCATGCCGCCGCTCACGCTCTGCGGCAGGTGGATGCGGTGCTCCACCAACACCCGCGTGAGCGCCTCCTTCAGCTCGCTGGGCGCGGCGGCCTTGCTGATGAAGCCCATCGCGCCGGCATCGAGCGCGGCCAGCACGGTGTCGCGGTCGTCCTGCGCGCTGAGGATGACCACCGGCACGTAGGGGAACTCCTCGCGCAGCCGGCGCAGGCCCGCCAGGCCGTGCACGTCCGACAGCGTCAGGTCGAGCAGCACGAGGTCGAAGCGGCCGGCGGTGGCCAGGGCCTGCAGCGTGTCGGCCAGCGAACTGGCCAGCTGCACGCGCAACTGCGGCAGCACGTCCGCCAGCAGCAGCTGCAGGCCGTGGCGGACGAGGCCGTGGTCGTCGGCCAGCAGCAGCGAGCCATGGGGGTGGGCGGATGTGCTCATGGTGTGAAGGATGCCGCATCGCGGCGCCCCCCGGAAGCCGCGCTCCCCGCGCCGAAGGAGAGGGCGCGATGCCGCGTCGGCCGGCCGACCGCGCCGCTATACCACGGTGTCCTGTTCAGCCCGGCGCGCCGGGGCCGTAATCCAGCCCATGCCGAGCGACACCCGCCAGGCCCCAGCCCCGAACCCCGAGGAGCCCACGATGAACCGCCCGACCTTTCGCCCCGCCGCCGCCCTGGCCCGCCTGGCCGCCACCGCGGCCCTGACGCTGGCCACGCTGTGCGCGGCCCAGGCACAGGGCCAGGATGCCGTCTTGCGCGACTTCGCGCGCACCGTGTACCTGCACAGCGCCACCGACGTGCACGACGAGCGGCCGCAGGCGCTGCTGCGCGCCGTGGTGGTGCTGCGCGTCAGGCTCGACGAGCAGGGCCGCTGGAAGGCCGAGGTCTTCCGCGACAACCCCGAGCAGCCCGAGATGACGCGGCGCGCCCTGGCCAGCGTCGAGCGCCTGCCCACCCCCGTGGGCCTGAGCCTGCAGGCTCGCCAGCTGCTGCAGACGCAGGGTGTGATCGAGGCCTGGCTGTTCCAGAACGACGGTCGCTTTGCCCTGAAGACCCTGGCCCGGCCGCAGAAGGCCGCCTGAACACCCGAACGGGGGCGCCGGACCCGGCCGCGCCACAAAGCAGGCGGCGTAGCATCCCGGAAGCGCTCCCGCCGCCCTTGCACCCCATTTGCCGCGAGACACCTCATGAACCTCACCACCCGCCCCACGCTGTTGTCTGCCCTTGTCGTCGCCGCCGCGCTGGCCTGCGGCAGCGCCTTCGCGCAGGGCACCGAGCCCGAGAAGGAGAAGGTGCTCAAGGAAGGCCAGGTCAGCGAGAAGACCCTGGTGGATGCGCTGACGCCGCCGGTGCGCACGCGCAGCTGGCGGCCCGGCGTGGCCGCGGCCGGCACCGCCGGCGCGGCGGCGCCGCAGACGGCCAAGGCCTCGATCCTGGTCACCTTCGTCACCGGCAAGGCCGACCTGACGCCCGACGCCCGCAAGGCGCTCGACGTGCTGGCCGCCGCCATGAAGAGCGAGAAGCTCGCCAGCGTGAAGTTCACCATCGAGGGCCACGCCGACCCGCGCGGCAGCGAGGAGCTGAATCTGCGCCTGAGCCAGGCGCGGGCCGAGAGCGTGCGCGACTACCTCACCGCCTCGCACGGCCTGGCCGCCGACCGCATCAACGCCGTCGGCAAGGGCTCGAGCGCGCTGATGAAGCCCGGCGAGCCCGCGGCCCCCGAGAACCGCCGCGTCACGATCGTGTCGCAGACGAAGGAATGACGCCGGCCGCGGGCGCGCCCGCCGCGCCCAGCCGCCCGGCGTAGGCCACGAACCAGGCCACGCAGTCGGCGTTGGCCATGGCGTCGCGGTTCATCACCTTCGCCGGGTCGGCGCCGAGCAGCAGCTTCTTCACCGGCAGCTCCATCTTCTTGCCCGACAGCGTGCGCGGGATGGCCGCCACCTGCACGATCTCGTTGGGCACGTGGCGCGCCGACAGCGCCGTGCGGATGACGCCCTTCAGCCGCGCGGTCAGCGCCTCGTCGAGCAGCAGGCCCTCGCGCAGCACCACGAACAGGGGCATCCAGCTCTCGCGGCCCAGGAACTCCAGGTCCACCACCAGGCTGTCCAGCACCTCGGGCTCGGCCTCCACGGCGCGGTACAGCTCGGAGGTGCCCATGCGGATGCCGTGGCGGTTGATGGTGGCGTCGCTGCGGCCGTAGATCACCGCGCCCACGGCGCCGTCTTCCGGGTGCGGCACGAGGCGGATCCAGTCGCCGTGGCGCCAGACCGCGGGCCTTCCGGGTTGGCCGGGGAACATGTCGAAGTAGCTGTCGTGGTAGCGGCGGCCGTCGGCATCACCCCAGAAGTACAGCGGCATCGACGGGATGGGCTTCGTGCACACCAGCTCGCCCACCTCGCCCAGCAGCGGCTGGCCGTCCTCGCTCCAGGCCTCGACCGCGGCACCCAGGCTGCGGCACTGCATCTCGCCCTGGTGCACCGGCAGCTCGCGGTTGCCGGCGACGAACGCGCCGGCGAAGTCGGTGCCGCCGCTGATGGGGTTGATCCACATGCGCTGCCCGCCGGGCCGCGGCATGTGTTCCCACAGCCAGGCGTAGGCCTCGTCCGACAGCGGGCTGCCGGTGCTGCCCACGGCGCGCAGGCGCGACAGGTCGGCCTCGCGCTGCGGCACCACGCCGGCCTTCAGGCAGCTGGCGTAGAAGGCCGCGCCGGCGCCGAACCAGGTGACGCCGGCCGCCGCGGCGAAGCGCCACAGCGTGCCCCAGTCCGCGGGCCGCCCGCTGCCTGCCACCGGCCCGCCGGGGTTGCCGTCGTACAGGCAGGCGGTGGTGCCGCCCAGCAGCGCGCCGACCTGCGCGTTCCACATGATCCAGCCCGTGCTGCTGAACCAGTGGAAGCGCTCGCCGAACTCCACGCTGGGCGCGACGTCGTTGTGCAGCGCGCCGCCCTTCATCATCTCGAGCATCACGCCGCCGTGGCCGTGCACGATGGGCTTGGGCAGACCGGTGGTGCCGCTGCTGTAGACGATCCACAGCGGGTGGCCGAAGGGCAGCCACTCGGGCGCCCAGCCGGCGGGCGCGTCGCCGGCGGTCCAGTCGGCGAAGCGGTGCGCGCTGCGGTGCGGCGCCGCGAAGGCCGCCGCGTCGGCGCCGGGGTCGACGTCGGCCTGGAAGACGAGATGGCGCACGCTGGGCAGCCCGGCGAGCACCTCGTGCAGCACGGCGCGGCGGTCGCTCGCCACGCCGCCCCAGACCTGGCCGTCCACGGCCACCAGCACAACGGGCTCGATCTGGCGGAAGCGGTCGAGCACGGCCACCGGGCCCATGTCGGGGCTGCAGATGCTCCAGATGGCGCCCAGGCTGGCGCAGGCCAGGAAGGCCACGATGGCCTCGGGCCGGTTGGGCAGGATGGCGCAGACGCGGTCGCCGCGCTGCACGC
>JBILSW010000015.1:0-16423 GCA_044371895.1 Rubrivivax sp. | reverse complement strand
CGACGATGGCGAACTGGTCGCCGCCCACCCGAGCCAGCAGGTCGTCCCGGCGCAGGCAGCCCTGGATCCGGCGCGCCACGTCCAGCAGCACGTCGTTGCCCACCGCGTGGCCAAGCGAGTCGTTGATGTGGCCGAAGCGGTCGATGTCGATCACCAGCAGCGACAGCGACACCTCGTCGCTGTCGCGGGCTCTCCCGGGCGCCCGCTCCAGCAGCCCGCGCACGTGCTCGGCCAGGCGGCCGCGGTTGGCCAGGCCGGTGAGCGGGTCGGTGTGGCTCAGGGCCTCGATGCGCTCGGCGCTGGCCAGCCGCTCGGTGAGGTCGCGGAAGCTCCAGACGCAGCCGCTGCCGCAGCCCTGCTGCACCAGCGGCCGCGTTACGCGCTCGAGCACGCGGCCGCCCTGCAGCACGAAGCGCTCGCTGGCGGAGGCCTCGGGCCCGGGAGCCAGCAGGCGCCGCGCATCGCAGGCCGGATCGACCAAGCGGGCAACCAGGGCCTCGCGCAGCGCGGCGTCGTCGCGGGACTCCAGCAGCGTCTCGGGCAGCTCGAACAGCTCGGCGAAGCGGCGGTTGAAGACGCGCAGTCGCCCTGCCAGGTCGGTGACGACGATGCCGTCGGCCGTGGCCTCCAGCGTGCCCTGCAACTCGGCCAGCAGCATCTCGCGCTGGCCCTGCAGCTGCACCTCGGCACTGCGGTCCTGCACCGTCACAAGCGCCAGCGGCTCGGCGGGGCCACCGTCGAGCAGCGGCAGCTCGACGACGCGGATGCTGCGGCTCGCCGACCGCGTGCGGCCGTCGCAGGTGCCTACTAGAGTGTCGCTGTACAGCGGTGAGCGGTCGCCCTGCCCGGCGCCCAGCCACCAGGCCAAGTCTTCGGGTGACGCCGCCACGACATCGGCGGCCCGGCCCACCAGCGCCTCGGGCTGCGCCCCGTCGCCCACGAACCATCGCGCCGCCTCGGCGTTGGCGGCCACGATGGCGCGGGTGTCCAGCCGCGCCAGCCAGGCGGCGTGCGGCAAGCCCTCGAGCAGCTGCACGAGCAGCCGCCCCGGCGGGGCCGCCGGCCACGGCAGCACGAGGCCGGCGTCGCTCATGCGGCCAGTTCCACGGGCTGGCTGCCCTCGGCCGCGGGGCGCTCCAGCGGCTCGAAGTAGTAGCTCACGCGCGGCCGCGGGTCCAGGTACTCCACGGCCGCCGGTGGCAGCTTGGCGGCCGGCAGGCTGCGCCTGATGCCGAGATTAGGCTGCGTCTCCAGGTCGAGCACCAGCGCCTCGTGGCGCGGCACCGCGGGCTCGTGCACCAGCACGCGGGGCTTAAGCGGCCGGCTCGAGTTGACGCCCACCACCAGCGCGAAGCGGTCGTCGGTAAGCTGCACCAGCGAGCCCGCCGGGTACACGCCCATCATGCGGATGAAGGCGTTCAGCACCACGGGATCGAAGCGGTTGCGGCCCTGCGCGAACAGCAGCGAGACGGCCTCGTGCGGCGTCAGCGGCGGCGTGCGCGACCACGGGTTGCAGAGGTTGTCGTAGCGGTTGATGAGCGCCACGACGCGCGCCGCCAGCGTGATTCGCTCGCCGGCCAGCTTCAGCGGAAAGCCGGTGCCATCGACGTGTTCGTGGTGTTGTGCCAGCACGCGCAGGGCACCGGCCGAGATGCCCATGCGCTGGCCCACGGCCACGCCCTTGGCCACATGGTCGCGGTAGGCGGCCAGCTCGTTGGGATTGAAGCTGTCCTCGGGGTGGCGGAAGCGGTCGGCCACCTCGAGCTTGCCGACGTCGTGCATGAGCGCGCCGACGCCCAGGTCCACCAGGTCGGCATCGGCCAGGCCGAGCGAGCGCCCGATCAGCAGAGAGATAACTCCCACGTTCAGCGCGTGCGAGGCCGAGCGGTCACCGCCGCCGGTCACGAGGCGGACGCCGATGTCCTGGTCGACGAGCATCTTGTCGATCACCGCGCGCGCGAGTTGCTCAGCCTGGGAAGCCGACTCGCGCGGCCGCGCCAGCACGCGGTCCATCGCGTCGCGCCAGACCTTGGCGGCCTCGGCGTGCTGGCGCTCGCAGCGCTGGCCGGCCTCGATCTGATCCCGCAGCCGACGACGACGCTGGCGCTGCGCCTCGTCTTCGGCCAGCGCCTGCCGGCGTGCCGCGGCGCCGGCGGTCACCGCCTCGGCCGCCTCGGCCGCCCCGGCGGGCTCGGGCGCGACGGGCGCCTCGGGCTTGAAGGGATCGCTCCTCTCGGGCGACCAGCGCACGCGCTTCACTCCCAGCGCGCGAATGGCCCGCACCTGGGCGTCGCAGTCGATGCGGAAGCTGGACAGCGGAAACGGGTGCGCCAGCCAGCCGCCGTCGATCATGACGAACATGCCCACGCGCAGATCCTCGACGGCGATGGTGTTGGACATGGTTTGCCTGCGGTTGCCGGATCGGTAGCGGACGTGGCCCCGGGGACACCCCGCGGTCAAGCCGTTTTCGGGCCGGACCCGCCCGGGCTTGAGCCCCGGGCGACCGAGCACGAAAGGACGTGACGTTTGCCGCGGACCGCCGTCCACAATCGGGGTGATGGCCGCGCCCAAGACCCTCTACACCTGCCGCGAGTGCGGCGGCACCAGCCCCAAGTGGTTGGGCCAGTGCCCGCACTGCAAGGCCTGGAACACCCTCGACGAGACCGCTGCCGAGCCGGCCGGCGCGAGCAGGAACCGCTTCCAGGCCCTGGCCGGCGCGGCAGGGCAGCGCCAGGCCGTGGCCACGCTGGCCGACATCGAGGCCGCCGAGGTCGCGCGCACGCCCACCGGGCAAGAGGAGTTGGACCGCGTCCTCGGCGGCGGCATCGTCGAAGGCGCCGTGGTGCTGATCGGCGGCGACCCGGGCATCGGCAAGAGCACGCTGCTGCTGCAGGCGGTGGACGCGCTGGCCGGCCGCATGCCGGTGCTGTACGTGACGGGCGAGGAGAGCGGCGCGCAGATCGCGCTGCGCAGCCGCCGACTGGGCCTGGGCGGGCAGCAGGTGCGGGTGCTCGCCGAGATCCAGCTCGAGCGCATCGTGCAGGCCATCGAGGCCGAGGGCCCGGCCTTCGTGGTGGTGGACTCGATCCAGACGCTCTACAGCGAGCAGCTCACCAGCGCCCCCGGCAGCGTGGCGCAGGTGCGCGAGTGCGCGGCGCAGCTCACGCGCGTCGCCAAGACGCGCGGCTGCACCATCGTGCTCGTGGGCCACGTCACGAAAGAGGGCGCGCTGGCCGGCCCGCGCGTGCTGGAGCACATCGTCGACACGGTGCTGTACTTCGAGGGCGACACGCACAGCAGCTTCCGCCTCGTGCGCGCCATCAAGAACCGCTTCGGCGCCGTCAACGAGATCGGCGTGTTCGCGATGACGGACCGCGGCCTGAAGGGCGTGAGCAACCCGAGCGCCATCTTCCTGTCCACCCACACCGAGCCGGTGCCGGGCAGCTGCGTGCTCGTCACGCTGGAGGGCACGCGGCCGCTGCTGGTGGAGATCCAGGCACTGGTGGACGGCGGGGGCGGCAGCCCGCGGCGCCTGTCGGTGGGCCTGGACCGCGACCGCCTGGCCATGCTGCTGGCCGTGCTGCACCGCCACGCCGGCGTGAGCTGCCTGGACCAGGACGTGTTCGTCAACGCGGTCGGCGGCGTGCGCATCGCCGAGCCGGCGGCCGACCTGGCGGTGCTGCTGGCCATCCAGGGCAGCCTGCGTGGCCGGGCGCTGCCGCGCGGCTTCGTCGCCTTCGGCGAGGTCGGCCTGGCCGGCGAGGTGCGGCCGGCGCCGCGCGGACAGGAGCGGCTGAAGGAGGCCGCCAAGCTCGGCTTCAGCGTTGCCGTGGTGCCGCGCGCCAACGCGCCCAAGAAGGCCATCGAAGGCCTCACCGTGCACGCGGTCGATCGCATCGAGCAGGCCATCGAGGCGGTGCGCGGGTTGTAGTCTTGTGATCCGGCCCGATCTGGGGGCCGACTCGTGTGAAGGAGTGCATGATGGGCAAGCGTCTGCTGCTGCTGTGGACCCTGGTGCGCGGCGACGCGCAGCGCCTGTGGCGGGCGCTGCGGCATCCAGGCTCGCCCGCCTGGCTGAAGTGGGCCGTTGCGGGCCTGGCGCTGTACCTGCTGTCGCCGGTGGACCTGCTGCCCGACTTCATGCCGCTGCTGGGGCTGGCGGACGACCTGGTGCTCATTCCGCTGGTGATCCGCGCGCTGCTCAACCGGCTGCCGGCGCACGTGAAGGCCGGCATCGACGGCCGCACGGTCAACGCCTGAGCCGCGCTGCGCGATGCGCGTCGCGCTCGTCTCCGACATCCACGGCAACCTGCCGGCGTTGCGGGCCGTCGCCGCGGCGATCGAGGCCGCGCGCGCGGATCTGGTGCTCAACCTGGGCGACATCGCCAGCGGCCCGCTGTGGCCGCGCGAGACGGTGGCCTTGCTGGCCGGGCGCAGTTGGCCGACGATCGCCGGCAACCACGAGCGGCAGGCGCTGGCGGCGGCGCCCGGCGCGGGCAGCGACGACGCGTTCACCGCCGCCGAACTGGGGCCGGCCGAGCGCGGCTGGCTCGCGTCGCTGCCGGCCGCGCTCGAGGCCTGCGAGGGCGAGTTGCGGGCCTTCCACGGCGTCCCGGGCGACGACCGGCGCGGCCTTCTGGAGACGGTGACGCCCGGCTACGCCCCGGGTGCCGACCCCGGCGTGCGGCCGGCCACCGAGGGCGAGGTCGACCGGCGGCTGGCCGGCACCCGCGCCGCCGTGCTGGTGTGCGGCCACACCCACACGCCGCGCGCCCGGCGGCTGGCGGACGGCACGCTCGTCGTCAACCCCGGCAGCGTCGGCCGCCCGGCCTACGCGCACGACCGGCCACACCGCCACGTGGTCGAGGCCGGCACGCCGCACGCGCGCTGGGCGCTGCTGGAGCGCAGCGGGGATGGCTGGCACGCCGAGTTGCAGCAGACCGCCTACGACTGGGACGTCGCCGCCCGGCGAGCCGCGGCGCTGGGCTTCGCCGACTGGGCGCACGAACTCGTCACCGGCCGCACACGGCCGGGCTGCTTCAGCTGAGCTTCTCGCGCGCCAGCTGGCCCAGGCCGTAGGCCACGCGACGCAGCTCGTTGCCCAGCCGCCAGAGGTGAGTGGGCCAGCGCCGCAGGCCGCGGAACTTGCGGGAGGGCATGGTCGCGGGCGCCCCGATGGTGGAGGCGACTTGGTCGTCGTGGCTGCAGGGCGTGGGCACCACCAGCCGCTGCTTCAGGCCGAACAGCCAGGCTCGGTCGAAGGCGTGGTCGTAGGGCAGCTGCATCGGCAGCAGCCCGCCGCGATCGCGCAGCCAGGCGGCGGCGGCGCGGCGGTTCATCAGGTAGGCACTGGAGCCGGTGCACTTGGACAGCATCACGGCCAGGGCGTGGCCGCCGCCGAGGTCGGCCACTGGCACCGGCGTGCCGGAGTGCACGGCCGAGAGCTTGACCACGTCCCAGCGCCCGGGGCAGCGCATGAGCGCGGCCAGCACGGCGGGCAGGGTGTCCTGCAGGCGCACGTCGTCCTCCAGCACCAGCGCCGCCTCGGCGTCGCTGGCCAGGAATCGACGCATGACCTCGACGTGCGAGAGATAACATCCCAGCTCGCCCGGCAGCGCCGTCATGCCGTGGCGGCGGTGGAAGGCCGGCTCGTCGAGGAGCGCACGCTGCCCGGGCGTGAGAGCCCGGGCGTCTACCGCCGGCAGCCGCTGCCAGGGCAGCTGCAGCCGCTCGAGCTGCTCCCGCACGCGGGCCAGGCGGTCCGGCGCGCGGTCGAGGTTGATCACCCATGTCTGCACAGCATCCATCACCCGCATTGTCGGCGAGGCCCTCGCGATGAACCCGCATACGCTGGTCGGCTGGGGCCTGGCACTGGCCGCCGTGGTGGTGGGCTGGCTGTCCTACGGGTGGCAGGGGCTGGTGCTGGCGATCACGGTCGTCGTGTTCTGGCTGCTGCTGCAGTTCAACCGCGCGGTGCGCGTGCTGCGCATCGCCAGCGCCAACCCGGTGGGCTTCGTGGCCAACGCGGTGATGCTGCACGCCAAGCTCAAGCCCGGCATGCGGCTGCCGGAGGTGCTGGTGCTCACGCGCGCGCTGGGCCGCAAGGTGACCGAAGACGCCGCCGCCGCCGGCGAGACCTGGGCGTGGACGGACGCCGGCGGCGACACGGTGCAGCTGGTGCTGCGCCACGGGCGGCTCGTCAGCTGGGAGCTGCAGCGAGCCGCTGCCTAGAATCGTCGACTCACCCCCCTTTGACGCTGGAGAGAACCCATGTCGATGTCCGACCGCGACGGCAAGATCTGGATGGACGGCACGCTCGTCGACTGGCGCGACGCCAAGATCCACGTGCTGTCCCACACGCTGCACTACGGCTGCGGCGCCTTCGAGGGCGTGCGGGCCTACAAGACAGACAAGGGCACAGCCATCTTCCGGCTGCGCGAGCACACCGAGCGCCTGTTCAACAGCGCGAAGATTCTTCGGATGAAGATCCCCTTCACCCTGGAGCAGGTGATGGAGGCCCAGCGCACCGTGGTGCGCGAGAACAAACTCGACAGCGGCTACCTGCGGCCACTGACGTGGATCGGCGACAAGAAGCTCGGCGTCAGCCCAAAGGGCAACACCATCCACCTGATGGTGGCGGCCTGGGCCTGGGGTGCCTACCTGGGCGAGGAGGGCCTGAAGCGCGGCATCCGCGTCAAGACGAGCAGCTACACGCGCCACCACGTCAACATCACGATGACGCAGGCCAAGGCGGTGAGCAACTACACCAACAGCATCCTGGCCAACATGGAGGCCACCGACGAGGGCTACGACGAGGCCATGCTGCTCGACGCCTCGGGCTTCGTCAGCGAAGGCGCGGGCGAGAACCTGTTCGTCGTCAAGAACGGCGTGGTCTACACGCCCGACCTGTCGGCCGGCGCGCTCAACGGCATCACGCGCAACACCATCTTCCACATCTGCGCCGACTTGGGGCTCAAGGTGGTGGAAAAGCGCATCACGCGCGACGAGGTCTACATCTGCGACGAGGCCTTCTTCACCGGCACGGCGGCCGAGGTGACGCCGATCCGCGAGTTGGACCGCATCGAACTCGGGAGCGGGAGCTACGCGGGCAGCCGCGGCCCCGTCACCGAGAAGATCCAGGCTGCCTTCTTCGACATCGTCAACGGCCGCAACCCGAAGTACGCCGAGTGGCTGACCCTGGTCTGATCGCGACGAGACCATGGACACGAGCACCGAACCCCGCGCCGTGGTGGAACTGGCCGCCGCCGAGCTGATGGGCGGCGGCGTCACGCACTGCCCGCACCCGAAGATGCCGCTGTGGAACAGCCACCCCAAGGTGTTCATCGATATCGCCGCGCACGGCGAGGGCCGCTGCCCGTACTGCGGCACGGTCTACCGTCTGAAGGCCGGCGAGAAACGCCCGGGCGGACACTGAGCCCGTGGCTACCGACGCCGGTGCGCCGGCCGCCGACGCGCTCTGGCGCGCCGCCCGCGACGCCCTGATCGACCTGGCCGAGCGCCGCGACGCCGCGCGCTCGCTGGGCTTGCTGCTGGCGGAGCTGCGGGCGCGCTTGGCCACGGACTGCCGCGTGCGCGGGCCCGACGAGGCCGCGGCGGCCACGACACAGCTGTCGCTGCCGCTGCGGCGCTTGGGGCAGCCGCTGGGCCACCTCGACCTTGACACTCCCGTGCCCGCGGCCGGGCTGGACCCGGTGCTGCCCGCGCTCGCGACCCTGCTCGAGCAGCGTCAGCTGCAGGCTGGCGACCCCGACGCCCCGCGCGACAGCGGGCCCGAGGCCAGGCTGATCCGCGGTGCGCTGGCCGGCGCCGACACCTTCGTCTGGGAGTGGTGGATCGAGAGCGACTGGCTCACCGACATCGATCAGGGCCTTCGCCTGCTGGGCTACGAGGCGGCCACCGGTGGCCACACGCAGGACTACTGGAACGCGCTCATCCACCCCGACGACCGCGACGCCAACCACGAGGCCTACCTGCGCCACGAGCGCGGCGAGGTCGAGGTCTACGAACACGCGTACCGCATCCGCGCCGCCGACGGTTCCTGGCGGTGGATGCTCGAGCGCGGTCGCATCGTCGAGCGCGCGCTCGACGGCCGGCCGCTGCGCATGGTGGGTACGCAGACCGACATCACCGAGCGCCGCGCGCTGGAGCGCGCGCGCGAGGAGGCCGCCGAGGCCCAGGCCGCCAGCCGCGCCAAGACCGAGTTCCTGGCCCGCATGAGCCACGAGTTGCGCACGCCGCTGAACGCCGTGCTCGGCTTCACGCAGTTGATGCAGATCGACCGCGCCGAGCCGCCCGGGCCTGAGCAGCAGCGCCGCCTGCAGCTCATCCGCGAGGCCGGCGAGCACCTGCTGCACATGATCAACGACCTGCTGGACCTCACACGCATCGAGAGCGGCGGCCTGGCGCTGGCGCCGTCGCGCGTCGAGCTGCGCGAACTGGTGCTGCAGGTGTTCGCGCTGTTGTCGGAGGCCGCTGCGCCCCAGGGCCTGTCGCTGGAGCTGCGGCCCGGCCCGCTGCTGGGCGTCGACGCCGACCGCACGCGGCTCAGGCAGGTGCTGATCAACCTGGTCTCCAACGCCATCAAGTACAACCGGTCCGGCGGGCGCGTGGAGCTGACCGTGGAGCCCGCCGGCGACGGCATGTTTCTCATCGCGGTCGCCGACACCGGCGTCGGCATCGCCGAGGAACACCTGGCGCGCCTGTTCGAGCCCTTCCAGCGCGGCCCGCACGAGCGCAGCGGCATCGAGGGCTCGGGCATCGGACTGGCGCTGACGCAGGCGCTGGTGCTGCGCATGGGCGGCACGCTCGACGTGCACAGCCGCCCGGGGGAGGGCAGCGTGTTCAGCGTGCGGCTGCCGATCGTCCCCGACTGAGGGTGTGCGAGCCTGCTGAGCCCGCTCAGTGCCCCACGAACGCCAGCGCCGTGCGCGGTGGCACCGTGATCGTCGCCGTGGCGGCGTCCCAGCGCGCCTCGCGGGCCGGGCGGGGGTCGGCCGCGGCGGCGGCGGTGTGCACCGGGTGCAGCGCCAGCGCGCGGCCCTCGAGCCCGGGCATGGCCAGCACGGCCGGCGTGGTGCCGGCATTGATGGCGTAGACCAGATCGGCGTGGCCGGCGCCGGCCACGCCGCGGCCGTCCAGGTGGGCCAGCATCACGTCGGCACGCGCCGCCGGGCCGGTGTTGAAGAAGCGCAGCCGCTGCTGCACCGCCTCGGCCGTGCGCAGCCGCAGCAGCGTGGTGCCGGCGCGGATGCGCAGCAGGTCCAGGCTGGCGTCGCGCACGAAGCGGATGTGCTCGGGGCGCGGCTTGATCGCCGGGTCGGCCAGCAGCGGCGTCAGCAAGGGCCAGAAGCCTGCGTTCTCGCGCTCGGGCGGCAGCCCGGCGCCCCAGCCGTTTTCCTGCAGCGTCCAGTCGATGCGGTTGAACCAGTCGCCGCTGTCGTAGCTGTTGCGGTCGCCGCTCTTGCTGCGCATCAGCTCGACGCCGGCATGCAGGTAGGCCACGCCCTGGCTGAAGGCGGTGAGCGCCACGCCCAGCACCTGCACGCGCGCGCGATCTTCCGGCGTGGTGTCGCGCGGCAGCTTGAGCACCTGGATGTCGAACAGGGTCTGGTTGTCGTGGTTCTCGACGTAGTTCACCACCTCGCCGGGCTGGCTGGCGTAGCCGGCGGGCTGGCCGGCGTAGTCGATCTGCTCCAGCCGCCGGGTGCTGCCGTCGGCGGTGGTCATGGTGTAGCCGCGCAGCGTGCCAGCAAGCCCCACGCGCACGAGGTCGGCCAGGCGGCGCTGCTCGGCGTCGGGCAGGCGCCCCGCGGCGTTGAGCCAGCCCGGGCGGGCCACCGTGGTGGCCGGGTCGTCGCAGCAGCCGCCGCCGCGCGCGGCGTCGCGGCCACGGTCGCTGAAGGTGCCGATGCCGCTGCCGGCCAGGCTCAGCTGGCTGGCCTGCACGAAGCGGGCGCCGTCCTTCACCTCGCCGAAGTTCCAGCCCTCGCCGATGGACTCGATGCGCTGTCCCGCGGCGGCGTCCACCGCCTTCTGCAGCCGCTCCATCGCGGCGCGCGGCTGGTGGCCCATGAGGTCGAAGCGGAAGCTGTCGATGCGGTGGTCGCGCACCCAGATCACGGCGCTGTCGATCATCAGCCGCTCCATCATGCGGTGCTCGGTGGCGGTGTTGTCGCAGCAGGTGCTGGTGGTGACGCGGCCTTCGGCGTCGAGCCGGTGGTAGTAGCCGGGCACCAGGCGGTCGAGCACGCTCTTCGGGTTCTGGCCGCTGGCACTGGTGTGGTTGTAGACCTTGTCCATGCCAACGCGCAGCCCGGCGGCGTTGAGCGCCAGCACCATGGCGCGGAACTCGCGCAGGCGCACCGCGCCGTCGTCGGCATCGGTGGCGTAGCTGCCCTCGGGGGCGTTGAAGTGCAGCGGGTCGTAGCCCCAGTTGAAGCAGTCGCCGGCGGTCTGCGCCATCACGCGCTTCTGCTGCTCGGGGCTGTCGGCCGGCAGCGCCGCCAGCGCGGCGCGGTCGGGCGTGGTGCAGCCGCGCTCGGGCACGGTGGCCAGGTCGAAGGCGGGCAGCAGGTGGATGTCGGTCACGCCGGCGGCGGCCAGCCGCTTCAGGTGCGCCATGCCGTCGCTGCCGGCGTGCGTGAAGCCGAGGTAGGTGCCGCGGTGCGCGGCGGGCACGGTGGCGTCGCCGATGGAGAAGTCGCGCACGTGCAGCTCGTACACCACCATGTCGGTGGCTGAGGCCAGCGGGCGCGCGCGCAGCGTGGTGGCCCAGCCCGCCGGCATGGTGCGCGGGTCGTCGAGGCTGCCGATCCAGCTGCGGCGGCTGTCGGCGTTGAGGCTCAGCGAGTACGGGTCGGTGACCTTGTTGCGCACCAGGCCGCGGCCTCGCACGGCCACGTCGGCAAGGTAGGTGTAGGTGTGGCCGAACCAGTCGCCCGGCACGCGCGCCTGCCAGGTGCCGGCCGGGCCGCGCACCAGCGGCACCAGGCGCGACGCCGCCTGGGCGCCCGGCGCGTGCAGGCACAGCGCCATGCGCTGTGCCGTCGGCGCCCAGACGCGGAAGGTGGTGGCCTGCGGCGTGTGCAGCGCGCCCAGGGCCGGTACGACGGCCGGGTCTGCGGCAGCGCCGAAGCGCTCGTCGAGCAGCAGCGCGGCCTGCGTGTGCGTGGCCTGCAGCACGCGGCCGTCGGCGTCTTCGTGCACGAGCAGCCACTGCGAGGCCATCGCGGCCTGCAGCGCACGCGGCTCGGCCAGCCGCCAGGTACTCCCGGCGCCCACCCAGCGCACGCGCTCCGCCACCGCCACCGCCACCGCCGGCGCCAGCGGCTCGGGCGCGGGCACGAGCATCAGCGCACCGTCGGCGCCGCGCACCGGCTCGCCGGGCCGCGCCACGATCTGGCCGCGGGCCGAGTACACGAGGCGCACGCGCGTCCCCGGCTCGGCGGCCACGCCGGGCCAGCGCAACCTGCGGCCGTCCAGCCACACGGCGCGCGCGTGGGCCGGCGTGGCGTCGGCCGGCGCGGCGTGCAGCACCGTCTCGTGGCCGGCGGAACACGCAGCCAGTGTCGGCGCCGGCGCCGCGGGCCGGGCTGTGGCTGCCAGCGCGGTGCTGCACAGCAAGAGGGCGGCAAGGGGACGGACGACGGCCATGGCAACTCCGGAAGGGGCTCGCGATGCTAGCGAAGGAAAACTACATCCACCACCGACCATTTCCTGTAGCAGGGGCTTCATCGCTGGCCAATGGATCTGTAGTTCCACTACATTCCCGGGACCATGCGCCTCGACCGCCTCCTCCGCACCGCCACGGCCCTGAGCCTGTGCCTCGGCCTCGGCCTGCCCGCCACGTCGGCGCCTGCCGCGAGCCCGTCCGCACCGTCGGCGGCCCTGGACACCTCGCCCGTGCCCGCGCGACCGCAATCGAGTGGGCTGCCGCCGCACTGGGAGCGCGGCGCGTTCATCGAGATCTTCGTCCGCGCCTGGAAGGACAGCGACGGCGACGGCATCGGCGACCTGCGCGGCCTGACCGCCACGCTCGACGAGCTGAAGGACCTGGGCATCCGCGGCATCTGGCTGATGCCGGTGACGGGCAACGCCGACGGCGACCACGGCTACGCCACCACCGACTTCCGCGCCATCGCGCCCGAGTACGGCACGCTGGCCGACTTCGACGAGCTGCTACGGCAGGCGCACGCCCGCGGCATCGGCGTGATCATGGACTACGTGATCAATCACGCCTCGGCGCGGCATCCGTTCTTCACCGAGGCGCTGAAGGGGCCCGACAACCCCTTCCACCGCTGGTTCATCTGGAGCGACACCGCCCCTGAAGGCTGGGACATCTGGGGCGCCTACCCCTGGTACCACGCCGCGTCGCAGCCCTGGGGCTGGCCGGGCAGCGCCAAGACCGTGCCGCCCGCGCCGGCCGAGGCCCGCGGCTTCTACTACGGCACCTTCGGGCCGCACATGCCCGACTTCGACTTCCGCAACCCCGCTGTGCAGGCCTACCACCTGGACAGCCTGCGCTTCTGGCTCAACCGCGGGCTCGACGGTTTCCGGCTCGACGCTACGCCGCACCTGTTCGAGACCAGCGCGAAGGACTGGAACGACCAGCCCGAGAGCCGCGTCTTCACGAAGCAGCTGCAGGACCTGATCAAGGCCTATCCGCAGCGCTACGTGGTCTGCGAGGCCACCGCCAAGCCCAACGAGTGGGGCGACCCCGCCGTCTGCGGCGGCGCCTTCGCGTTCGGCTACGTGCACCACATCGTCGAGGCCGCGCGCGGCCAGGCCGCCTCGGGGCCGCGCGTGGCCACGCACTGGGCGACGGCCAGCCCCACGATGGCGACCTTCCTGTCGAACCACGACTCGTTCGCCGGCCGCCGCCTGTGGGACCAGCTGCAGGGCGACGAGCGCCGCATGCGCGTGGCCGCCGCCACCTATCTGCTGCAGCCCGGCACGCCTTTCGTCTACTACGGCGAGCCCATCGGCCAGGCCGGCCTGCACGGCGCCGAGTACGGCCTGGAGGGCGACCCGCCGCTGCGCGGGCCGATGAGCTGGACGGCGGACCCGCGCAGCGGCGGCTTCACCACCGGAGCGCCGTTCCGGCCGGTGGCGCCCAACGCGGCCACGCACAACGTCGAGTCGCAGCGGCGCGATCCCGGCTCGCTGCGCAACTTCTACCGCACCGTGATCGGCCTGCGCAACGCCCACCCGTCGATCGCCCGCGGCAGCTTCGAACACGGATCGGCTCAGGGGCGGGTGGCGGTGTGGCAGCGGCGCCTGGACGAGCCGGGCCCGAAGGGCGCGAAGGAGCACACGGTGACGATCGTCAACTACGACGACGGGCCGGCACCCGCCGTGGTGAGCGGGCTGCCCCCGCGCTCACGGCTGGTCTCGCTGCTGCCGGCCGGTGGCGCCACCGCCGAGCGTGCCGACGCCCAGGGGAAGGCGACGCTGCTGCTGGCACCGCTGTCGGTGCGCGTTCTGCAGGTGAGCACCGCGCCAGAGCCCCGCCGCCGCGGCGCGCGGCGGCGCTGAATCCGGCCTCTCAGGCCCGCGCCAGCGCTCCAATCTTGGCGGCGTCGCGCGCCTGTTCCTCGCGCGTGGTGATGCGGCGGAACCAGACCGTCACCGCGGTGGAGGTGAGCACGATGAACAGCGAATACAGCACCGGGATCAGCAGGACCTCCTGCTGCTGGGTGCCGCTGAACGTGAGCAGCACGATCAGCACGCCGAGAGGGCCGTTCTGGATGCCAGTCTCCAGCGCGATGGTGCGAGCGCGGCGGCGGTCCTGACGCACCAGCCTCGCGAAGACGTAGCCCACGCCGAAGCCGAACACGCCCAGGCCGATGGCCCCGAAGTAGACCTGCCAAGGCGTCGTCGCCAGCAGCGTGTAGTTGCGTGGCACCCAGCTGATCATCAGGAACAGGATCACGACGATGCCCAGGGCGCCGCCGATCATCTCGATGATCGCGCCGACGTTGGCGTTCCACTTGCGCAGCAGCATGCCGATCAGCGTGGGCACGAGCAGCACGAACAGCACCTGCGCCACGTTGCCCGGCGGGATCTTCCACTCGCCCTCGATGCCCGAGGACAGGATGCCCAGCGTGATGGGCACCAGCAGCACCGCGAACAACGTGGAGACCACCGTCATCAGGATCGACAGGCTCAACACGCCCTTGCTGAAGTAGTTGAAGATGTTGCTGGTGGTGCCGCCGGGCAGGCAGGCCATGAGGATGAGGCCGACGGCATAGGCCGGGGGCAACTGCAACGTCAGCGCCAGGGTGTAGCCCAGCACGGGCGTCAACACGTAGGTGGTGACCAGGCCGATGGCCACGCCCGCGGGCTTGCGCAGCGCGATGGCGAAGTCCTTGAATGTGAGGCTCGCGCCCATGCCCAGCATGATCACGGCCATCATCACGCCCAGCAGCCGGGTTTCGGTCTCGGAGAGCATGGCGGTTCCTCAGGTCTTGTTCTTCTGCGCGCCCAGCACCTGGGCGCGGAGGTCGCGGCGCAGGATCTTGCCCACGGGCGTCTTGGGCAGCTCGTCGCGGAACTCGATGCGCGCGGGCATCTTGTAGCCGGTCAGCAGCGTGCGGCAGTGCGCCATCAGGGCTTCGGCGGTGAGGCCCTCGTCGCGCTTGACGACGTAGGCGCGCACGGCCTCGCCCGTCTTGTCGTCGGGCACGCCGATCACCGCTGCCTCGAGCACGCCGTCGTGGCGCGTCAGCGCGTCCTCGATCTCGTTGGGGTACACGTTGAAGCCGCTGACGAGGATCATGTCCTTCTTGCGGTCGACGATCTTGAACGTGCCCTCGGCGTCCATCACCGCCACGTCGCCGGTGTGCAGCCAGCCGTCCTTCAGCACCTCGGCCGTGGCCTCGGGCCGCTGCCAGTAGCCGCGCATGACCTGCGGGCCGCGCACCACCAGCTCGCCCGGCTGGCCCAGCGGCACCGGCTCGCCGCGGTCGTCCACCAGGCGCACGTCGGTCATCGGGGCGGGGATGCCGATGGTGTCCTTCTGACGCTTTCCGTTCAACGGCTGGAAGCACACCACCGGCGAGCTCTCGGTCAGGCCGTAGCCCTCGACCAGCGGCGCGCCGGTCACCTGCTCGAAGCGCTCGACCACCGCATGGTGCATGGCCGCGCCGCCGCCGCCGGCGGCCTTGATGTGCCGGGGCGGGAAGGCGCTGAACCACTCTTCGCCGAGCAGCGCGTTGTACAGCGTGTTCACACCGGTGAGCCAGGTGATCTTGTAGTTCTCGATCGCTCGCTGCAGGTTCTGGATCGGGCGGGGGCTAGGCACGAGGATGTTTCGCGCGCCGGCCTCGAACATGCAGAGGAAGTTCACCGTGAAGGCGAAGATGTGGTACAGCGGCAGCGCGGTCAGCACCACCTCCTTGCCGTCCTCGATGTGGCTCGCGCACATCGCGCGCATCTGGGCCAGGTTCCACAGCAGGTTGCCGTGCGTGAGCATCGCGCCCTTGGCCACGCCAGTGGTGCCGCCGGTGTACTGCAGCAGCGCCAGGCTGTCGTGCGTGAGCGGGGCCCACCAGCCTCGCACGTCGCCGCCGGCGGCCGCGCCCTGCGCCAGCGCGGCAGGCAGCGCGGTGAAGGCCACGCCGTGCCGGGGGATCTGGCGGTTCCAGTAGTTCATCACCGCGTGCACGATGCCGCCCACCACCGGCGGGAAGAACTCCGGCACCCGGGTGACTACGACGTGCTTCACGTCGGTCTGCGGCAGCGCCTGCTCGAGCTTGTCGGCGAACATGTCGACGACGACCACCGCCCGGGCGCCGCTGTCCTTGAACTGGTGCGCCATCTCGCTGGCGGTGTACAGCGGGTTGGTGTTCACGGCCACGCAGCCGGCCTTGAGCACGCCCAGCAGCGCCACCGGGTAGGCCAGGCAGTTGGGCATCTGGATGGCCACGCGGTCGCCCGCCTGCAGGCCCAGCACCTGCCGCAGGTAGCGCGCGAAGTGATCGCTCTTCTCGTCGACCTCGCGGTAGCTGAGCGAGCCGTGCATGCCGTTGGGCATGACGGTGGTGAAGGCCGGCTGGCCCGCGAACCGCGCCGCCGCGGCCTGCGCCATGGCCGGCAGGCTGGATGCGGCCGGTGGCGGAAGATCGGCCCGGATGTGGGCGCCGTACTGGCCAAGCCAAGGCCTCAGGTCGTAGGGGCTGATCGCGTCCATGAAGCTCCTGTCGGCACCGGACATCGCGCGCCGAAAATGGGCGGGAAATGTAACTTGACGTGCCCGCGAAGGCCGGGGCCGAGCGCTTCCGACCCGGGCGCCGGCAGGGGATCAGCCGGCGCGCCCCGCTGCCGTGGTGATGCGCGCCAGCCAGGTGGCGGCCTGCGGCTCCAGCATCGGCCACGTGAAGCGCCAGCGCCAGTTGCCGTCGGC
>JBILSW010000266.1:0-4987 GCA_044371895.1 Rubrivivax sp. | reverse complement strand
GACGTCACGCCGACCGCTGTCCTGGCCTTGGTCGACCATCTGAAGACGCTGGCCCCGGTGTTTGCCGAGGTCGATGCGGCGCTGCCGGTGCGCACTGGCGTGGCCAGCAGCGACATCGTACGCAGCTACCTGGGCCTGCTGGTGCAGGGCAAGAGCGACTTCGACGCCATCGCGAACCTGCGCGGCGACAAGCTCTTCAAGCAGGCGCTGGGCGTTGGCTTTCTGCCCTCGAGCCCGACGCTGCGCCAGCGCATGGATGCCGGAGCGGTGGCGTTGGGCGCGCTGGTGCCCGCGATGATCGAGCGGCTGCTCGTGCGCAGCGCGCCCGACTACGGCGTGCTGCCGTGCGGCTGGCTGCCACTGGGCATCGACACCTTCGCGATGGACAACAGCGGCACGTCCAAGGAGGGCGTGGGCCGCACCTACGCCGGCGTGGACGGTTACTGCCCGCTGGCGGCCTACCTGGGATCGCACGGCTTTTGCCTGGAGCTGTCGCTGCGCCCGGGCGCGCAGCACTCGGCCACGAACAGGTGGGCACCACCGTCACGACGCCGTCAGGGCCGGGCAAGGCGCGACGGCTGCCTTCTGCGGCTTTGTGGAGCCTATGCGGCAGTTGCTCGCGGCTTGGTGGGCAAGGCGCCGAGGCGCTCATGGCTCGACTCCAAAGGCCGACGACGTGTATGGACACCCCGAGACAACTCAGCGCCAGGCCGCTGCATGCTCCGCCACGAAGTCCGCGAAGGAGCGCGGCGCATGACCCGTCAGGGTCTGCACGTCGGGACTCAGGCCGGCCGCCCAGCCTTGCCTGTAGACGTGCGCAAGGCTGCTGTATAGAGCCATCTGTGCCGGCAGCAGGCCCCAGCCGCGCAGCTCGGCTTCGAACTGCTCAGGGGAGATGGCCTCGTAGCGCACTGGCCGCCCAATCGCCCGGCTGATCATCGCCACCTGCTCGCCGGTGCTCAGAGCCTCGCCGCCGGTGAGCGTGTAGGCCCGGCCCGCGTGGGCCTCCGGGTGGGTCAGGACGATGGCCGCCACTTCGGCGATGTCGCGCACATCGACCATGGTGATGGCCGCGTCGCCGTGAGCCGCGCCATAGGTGCCCGCCTTGATCTGACCGGCGTGGAAGTTGACCCAGTTCTGCATGAAGCCTGCTGGGCGAAGCAGCGTGTAGGCGATGCCGCTCTGCTCGATCATCGCGTCGATGCGACCTTGCAGGTCGGCGATGGCGACGGGGCTGCCGGCCTGCGCGCCGGCGCCGGAGGAGCGCACGATGTGCTTCACGCCCGAGGCCTTCGCCGCCTCGACGGCGTTGCGCGCCAGGTCGACGCTTTCAGGCGTGAACGGGAACAGCAGGAAGAGCGTCTGCACGCCGGCAAAGGCCTGGCGCAATCCGGCGGCATCCGCAAAGTCGCCCCGTACGGCCGGGAGCCCCCCCACGACGGCGGCAGGCTTGCTGCTCATCACCGCGAAGTCGGCATCGCGAGCCTGCAGTTGCTTGACGAGTTCTTTGCCGATGGTGCCGCTGGCGCCCGTGATCAAGAGAGGTGAGGTCATGTTCAGCGCTTTCAGGTTGGTTGCGATGAGCGCACTCTAGGCATCGCCAACCGTTCCATGAAGGCATAAGATCGACAAACATTCACAACCACAAGTTGAAAATGCGCAACCTCCAGGGCTTGACCTCGTTTCTCGAGGCCGCGAGTGCCGGCAGCTTCACCGCAGCGGCCAACCGGCTCGAGGTGAGCCCGGCGGCTGTCAGCAAGAACGTCAACACGCTCGAGACCGAGCTGGGCGTGCGCTTGTTCAACCGCAACACCCGGCGCATCCGTCTCACGCCCGAGGGCGAGGCCTTCGCTGAGACGGCGCGCGCGGCCCTTCGCGCGCTGGACGATGCGGTGGCGGGCGTCTCGCAGGGCAAGGCCGTGCCGGCGGGCCGCGTGCGCATCTCGGTCGGCGCCTCGTTCGGCCGCGGGTATGTGCTGCCTGTGCTGCCGCAACTGCTGGCGGCCCATCCCAAGCTGGAGATCGAGGTCTCGCTCGAGAACCGCACCGTCGACCTGGTGGGCGAGGGCTACGACATCGGTATCCGCGGCGGCCGCGCGCGCGATTCGTCGCTGGTCTCGCGGCGCGTGTGTGCCTTGCCTCTGGTGCTGCTGGCGTCGCCGGTCTACCTGTCGCGCCGCGGCACGCCCCGCACCGCCGACGATCTCCCGCGGCATGACTTGATCGGCGTGCGATTCGCCGACGGCCACAGCGCCACCTGGAAGCTCCGGCCGTCACCCCGCAAGCCTGCGATCGACTGGTCGCCGACGGCGCGTGCCTGGGTCAGCGACCCCGAGGCTCAGCTCGATCTTGCGCGGGCGGGCGCCGGCATTGTCCAGGTGGCACTGCCCCATGCCGCGGCCGACCTCGCCGCCGGCCGCCTGGTGCGCCTGCTGCCCAATCTGCACGATCCAGAGGGTCGCGAGATCCACCTGCACTATCCGCACCGCCAGTTCCTGAGCCCGCGCGTGCGCGTGGTGGTCGACGCGCTGCTGGCAGCCTTCGCGACGAGCGAATGGCTGCACTGGCGGCCTCAGGGGTGGGCCGACGCCGAACGTCGTTGATGCAGCCACTGCGAACATCCGGCGACCGCTGCCTTGCGGGGCGCGTCGACAGCCGATAGCGCTCGCCGCCTCCCGCGACCGGTCCCCGCCGACGCATTGGGCGGGTCGCCACCAAGCACTGCATCCTTGACTCGATGAATGCGGAAGCGAGCCTCGCACCACGCTAGCCCAGACCCAGCCGTCGCCTGACCCCGGGGAACTCCGGGGCGTCGGCATAGAGGCGTTCGAAGTCCCGCCGCGCCTGCGCGTGGCGACCCTGGCGCTCGTGGAGGAGGGCGCGCTCGTGGCGGATCTGGTGCAGCAGGGCCGGCGGGCGGTCGGCGCGCCGGCGCAGCGCCTGCGTGAAGACCTCCAACGCCGCAGCATCCAGGCCAAGGCGCACCAGGGCACAGCCCCGGTACCACAGCAGCGCCGCGTGCACCGGCGTCTCGTTTTCGACCCCGGCCGTGATCGCCACGATGCGCTGCAGCAGCGCCGGCTCGACGGTCGGCGGGTTCTGTCCAGCCGGCTCGTCGCTCACGCGCGTGCTCGGCCCCGGAGCGAGCAGCAGTTCGGCGAACGACACCTGCACCACCGGGTCCTGCGGCGCCAGCACGAGCAGTCGTTCCAGATGCACCAGGGCGTCGCTGCGCTGCCCTTCGGCCTGCGCGACCTCGACCAGGGCCAGGCGTGCGCCGTATTCCCCTGCTCGCGCGTGAGCGACCACGTCCGGCGCCACCGGAAAGCTCACCGCCAGCGCAAGGCCGAACTCGTCCACGTTCCGTCCCAGCTGCGCCGAACCGACGAGCGCGGCGTCCAGGTGGCGACGGGCGACCGGGATGTCCTCGCGCTTGAGCCTGAGCATGCCGGCCAGCCAGGCGGCGTCGGCCAGCTGCGGCGTGCGCTCCCAGGCAGACAGCGCGGCAGCCTCGTCGCCGTCGTGCAGGGCCAACAGACCATCGGCGAATGAGCGTTCGCTGGCGGGCATGAACAAGCGGCGCAGGAACCCGAGATCGAGCCGCTCGCGCACCGACGGCACGGCCGAGCGGCGCGGGCCGGCCGTCCGACCGTGGGGCGTGTGCACGCTGTAGAACAACCCGCTGCCGGGCAGCCCTGCGGTGACGCGATGGCCGCTCGGGCCTATCGTGTACTTCGCCCCCGGAGGGCCGAAGGACAGCGATGCCGACGACTTCGACAGGTTCAGCGTCACCCAGGGCGCCAGCCGGATGCGCTGCCAGAACCGGAACGACATCGGATGGGTCTCCCAACTGTCTTTCGAACCGCGAGACTGCCACAGAGTCCCGCGACGCGGCGGTGTGAAGGCTGGCACTGCAAACGAGCAGGACACGCCGATCGGGCCGGCGATCGAAGGATCGCCACGGGGTCGCCATGGCGCATGTGCCGGGCCTCGAGGGCGACGAGGTCGCGGCAGCGCGCGATGTTGACGGCTCCACAGCAAGCGCTCCCTCGCCGATGTGCCGCTGCGCCTGCGTCGGTTGCAGCGCTGCAGCTGCCTGCCGGCGCGGATGAAGGCACCGAGCTCGGCCGGGCTGCGCGTCCGTGACACCGAGCTCTACGTCGACGTCGAGGGTGCCGGTCTCGTGCCGGAGGGCCCGCGCATGCGCGAGCGGCCGGTGGCGCTCGTCATCCACGGTGGACCCGGCAGCGACCACAGCGGCTTCAAGCCCGCCTTCAGCCCTTTGGCGGACACCATGCAGCTGGTCTACTTCGACCACCGCGGACAGGGCCGATCTGCGCGCGGTGACGTGGCCCGCTACACGCTGGACGAAAACGTCGAGGACATGGAGGCCCTGCGCGTGCAGCTCGGTCTCGGGCCGGTCGTCTCGATCGGCACCTCCTACGGGGGCATGGTGGCGATGGCCCACGCTGCGCGGTATCCGGGCGTTGTCGCGCAGCTGGTGCTGATCGTCACCGCCGCCCACTCAGGCTTCAACGCGCGGGCACGCGAGATCGTCGCCGAGCGGGGCACGGTCGAGCAGCAAGCCGTGTGCGCGCAGCTGTGGGCCGGCGAACTGCGCACCGAGGAGCAGCTGCGCCACTACTACGACGACGTGATGGGCCCCCTGTACACGCTGCGGCACGACCCGGCCGCGTCGGCCGTCACGCGCACGCGCGGGATCCTGTCGCCCGATGCAATCAACCGCGCCTTCGCCCCCGGCGGCTTCCTGCAGAGCTTCGACCTGCGCCCCGAGCTGCCGCGCATCACCGCGCCGACCCTCGTGCTGGCCGGGCGCCACGACTGGATCTGCCCGCCCGAGTTCAGCCAGGAGAACGCCGGCCTGTCCCCGGGCGCCGAGCTGCGCATCCTTGAGCAAAGCAGCCACTCGATGCGGGTCGACGAACCCGAGGCCATGCTCGGGGAGATCCGGCGCTTCGTCGCGGGA
>JBILSW010000265.1:0-4988 GCA_044371895.1 Rubrivivax sp. | reverse complement strand
GGTCTCGTCGACGCGCTGGAAGTCCACGTGCAGCACCTGCGGCCTGAAGGCGTGCATCTGGAAGTCGCGCAGCAGCACCTTCTGCGTGGCGCCGCCCAGGTCCATCTCGAGGATGGACGAGTGGAAGGATTCCTTCTTGAGCGCGAAGAACAGCGCGTTGTGATCGAGCTCGATCATCTGCGGCGTGCCGGCACCGTAGACGATGCCCGGCACCTTGGCGGCGTGGCGCAGGCGGCGGCTCGCTCCGGTCCCCTGCTGCGTACGCTCGTAGGCGGTGAATTTCATGATGGCTCCAGACTTGGATGGGCGCCCGCGACCAGGCTGCCCGGGTGAAGGCCCGCCGCGCCGGATTGCGCCGCGGGCCGCTGCGCGGATCAGAAGTTGTTGTTCTGCTCCGCGAACAGGGAGGTGACCGACTCGCCGTCCGAGATGCGGCGGATGCTCTCGGCGAACAGGAAGGCCACGCTGAGCTGGCGGATCTTGGTGCAGCCCTTGGCTGCGTCCGACAGCGGGATGGTGTTGGTGATGACGACCTCGTCGATCGCGCTCTTGGCGATGCGCTCCACGGCCGGGCCGCTGAACACCGGGTGCGTGCAGTAGGCGAACACGCTCTTGGCGCCGCGCTCCTTGAGCACCTCGGCCGCCTTCACCAGCGTGCCGGCGGTGTCGATCATGTCGTCCATGATCACGCAGTTGCGGCCCTCGATCTCGCCGATGACGTGCATCACCTCCGACACGTTGGCCGCCGGGCGGCGTTTGTCGATGATGGCCAGGTCGCAGCCCAGTTGCTTGGCCAGCGCGCGGGCGCGCACCACGCCGCCGACGTCGGGTGACACCACCACCAGATTGGGATAGCGCTTGCTCTTCAGGTCGGACAGCAGCACCGGGCTGGCGTAGATGTTGTCGACCGGGATGTCGAAGAAGCCCTGGATCTGGTCGGCGTGCAGGTCCATGGTCAGCACGCGCTCCACCCCCACGGTCTCGAGCATGTTGGCGACGACCTTGGCGCTGATAGGCACGCGCATGCTGCGCGGCCGGCGGTCCTGGCGCGCGTAGCCGAAATAGGGGATGACGGCGGTGATGCGGCGGGCACTCGCGCGCTTGAGCGCATCGACCATCAACGCCAGCTCCATGAGGTGGTCGTTCGTGGGGGCGCAGGTGGGCTGGATCACGAAGACGTCGCGCGCCCGCACGTTCTGGCGGATCTCGACGGTGACCTCGCCGTCGGAGAAGCGGCCCACGTCGGCGCTGCCGAGTTCCACGCCCAGGGCCGTGGCGATCTCGGCCGCCAGCACCGGGTTGGCGCGGCCGGTGAAGAGGACGGTGTTGAACAGCACGGTCGCGCTCGCTGGGTGGGCTGTGATGGACTGGGCCGCGGCCGCCGGCGGCTCAGGCCCCATCGGCGGATGTTTGGCAGGGGAGGAAGGACTCGAACCCTCGCATGTCGGAATCAAAATCCGATGCCTTAACCAACTTGGCGACTCCCCTACACCGGACCCCCGCTCGCGCGGCGGACCTTTGAAACCCGCTTCAGTCTGCCAGCCACGCCGCCAGTGGCAGGGCTTGCAGGCTGCGGCAATGCCGCCCCACCCAGCCCGCAGGCAGATCGCCCTGCGGGAACGTCGCCATGGATGAGCCGCCGTCGCCGTCTTCCGCCACGTGCGCAAAGGCCGCGCTGCCGGAGCCGCTCATGCGGCCGTTGCCGTAGCGCCTGGCGAGCCAGGCCACCGCATCGGCCACGGCCGGGCAGCGATCCTCGGCGGGGGGTTGCAGGTCGTTGCGGCCGAAACCGGCATTCACCGCACCCCACTCCGCCGGCCAGTTCACTGCACCTGCACCGCGAGCATCTTGCCTCGGGGCAGCGGCCGCTTGCGCGGCGCCGTCGAAAGAGCCGTCGATCATAACAGGCTCCGTGTCGCGCTTCAGGGCCGGGTGGCCGAAGATCTCGGGCGTAGGCAGCGACTGCGGCGGTTTCACCACGGCCAGCGGCAGTGCCGGCACGTGCAGGGGCGTGAGCACTTCGCCGATGCCCTCCACGAAGGCCGGCCCGCGGCCCAGGAAGAAGGGCAGGTCGGCGCCCAGCGCGAGCCCCAGCTCGGCCAGCCGCGGCCGCGGCCAGCCCAGGCCCCACAGGCGGTTCAGGGCGATGAGCGTGGTCGCGGCGTCCGAGCTGCCGCCACCCAGGCCCGCGCCCCAGGGCACCTGCTTGTCGACGAAGATGCGCGCGCCCCAGGCCGTGCCGCTGGCCTGCTGCAGCGCGCGGGCGGCGCGCAGGCACAGGTCGTCGGGCGGCAGCGCCGGGCCGAGGTCCACGCGTTCGAGACGGCCATCGGGCAGCCGCTCGACGTGCAGCATGTCGGCCCAGTCGATGGGCACGAACACCGACTGCAGCAGGTGGTAGCCGTCCGCACGGCGGCCCACCACGTGCAGGAACAGGTTGATCTTGGCCGGTGCGGGCAGGTCGTAGAGGCCGGTGAGCGACATGCGGGTGGGGCTGTCAGGGAGCGGCCGCATTGTCCAGCCGTACGCGCAGCGTGACCGCCGGATAGGCGGCGCGGTGGGCCTGCAGCAGCCCCTCGGCCAGGGCGTCCAGCCTGACGACCCAGCCCAGCTGCTCGAAGCCGTCGGCCCTGGCGGTGTGCCCGGCGCCCCGCCAGGGCCGGCCGGCCAGCCAGTCGGGCAAGGCGGCCAGGGGCAGGGGCTCGCCAAGCGCCTCCAGCGACAGCGCGCCCAGGCTGGCGAAGCGACGCTCGCCCTCGCCAGTGGCCAGCAGCGCCAGGCCCGGCGCCCATCGCGCGGCGGCCAGCAGCGTACCCAGCGGCGACAGCAGTCGCAGTTCCCCCTCGCGGTCGTCGCCGCGCAGCTCGAAGCCGGCGCTCAGGCTCTGCGTCGGGCGCCCGGGCGTGGCGTCTACGCGAAGGGCCAGTCGCCCGCTGGTCCAGCGCACGGGCGTGCCGGGCGGTGTGGCGCAGGCGCCCAGGCCCAGTGCCGCGAGGCCGGCGAGCAGGGCCAGGCCACGGCGGCGGTCGGGCGAGGCCGGCAGAGCGTTCAGATGTCGACCCGCAGGCGTGCCAGCGTCTCGCGCAACACCTCGTTGGCGGCGTCGCGGCCCTTGCTCTCGCGCCAGATGCGGCGTGCCTCGTCGCGCTGGCCCAGGGCCCACAGCACCTCGCCGAGGTGGGCGCCGATCTCGGTGTCGGGCCTCGACGCGTAGGCCTGGCGCAGCAGCCGCAGGGCCTCATCCTTGTTGCCCAGCCGGAACTCCACCCAGCCCAGGCTGTCGGTGATGAAGGGGTCGCCGGGCGCCAGCTGCAGTGCCCGTTCGATGAGCTGGCGCGCCTCGGGCAGGCGCTGGCCGCGATCGGCGAGCGAATAGCCCAGCGCATTGTGCGCGTGCGCGTCTTCGGGCTTCAGCGCGATCACGCGGCGCAGCAGTGTCTCCATCTCGGTCATGCGGTCCAGCCGCTCGGCCATCATGGCCGTCTCGTACAGCAGCCCGGTGTCGTCGCCGAAGCGCTGCAGAGCCTGCGTGAGTACCTCGTGCGCGTCCTTCCAGCGCTTGACCTCGCGCAGCACCCCTGCCTCGGCCTGCAGCTTGGCGCGGGCGTCCTCGGCGCCGCGCTCGGGCAGCGCGCGGATCAGTGCGCGGGCTTCGCGCACGCGGCCCTCTCGCGCCATCATCGAGGCGCGCCGCGTCTGCACCTCCAGCATGCGGTCCGGGTCGGCGATGCGGGCCAGCCAGCCTTCGGCCGCCTTGAAGTCGCCGCGCATCTCGGCAGCCTGCGCAAGCATCAGCCAGGCCTGCTCAAGGCGGTCGTCGGGCTCGACCGAGGCATCGGCCGCGCTGGCGCCGGCCGGGGCACCCACCAGCTCGACGAAGCGCCTGAGCGCGGCCTCGCCCTCGGCCGGGTGCTTGAGCTCGAGGTGCAATGCACCCAGCGTGAGGTAGGGCCCCGGCTCCAGCGGCTGTGCCTGCGTGGCCATGTCCAGCTGCACCACGGCGTCGGCGTAGCGCAGGGCGGCGGTCAGCACGCGGGCGTAGGCCAGCCGCACCGCGGGCTCGGCGCCCGGCCCGGCCAGGTGCGCGCGCACCAGGGTCTCGGCCTCGGGGCGATCGCGCATCAGCTCCAGTGCCAGCAGCACCGGCCCGGGCGCGCCGGATTCCAGGGCCTGCGCCTCCCGCGCGAGGGCCAGCGCGCGTCCCGCGTCCTTGGCTTCCATCCAGGCGCGTCCCTGGGCCACCCGGGCCGCCACGGCCGTCTCGGGCCGTTCGCGATGGGGCTTGAGTACGTCCTCGAGCAGCCGCGCAATCAGCGGCGCGTCGTTGGCGCGCTGCAGGAAGCGCGGCAGCGAAGCGATCAGGCCGGCACGCTCCGCCGCGGGCGTCTGCTCCAGCAGCGAGCGCAAGGGCTCGGTGACCTCGCCGGCGCGGCCCGTGCCCATCAGCAGCTGCACCTGCAGGCTCAGCGGCTCCAGGTTCTCGGGGCGGGCCAGCCGCCAGGCGCGGGCGGCGACCAGGGCCTGATCAACGTTGCGGGCCTGGATCGCGATGTCGATGCTGCGGCGGAACAGGCCGTCGTCGCGCGTGCGGCGCGCCGCGTCGACGATCCAGGTGTAGGCCGTGCCGAGGTCGCCCTGGGTGAGCGCGATCTCGCCGACCAGCAGCTGATAGAAAAGGCGGTCGTCGAGGACAGAGTTCGGCGGCGGGGGCGCAGGGGTCGCGGCGGCGTTCGGGGCGGGTGGCGCAGCGGGTTGCTGCGCCAGGGCGGCGGGGGCCATCCAGGCCAGCGCGGCGGCGGCTACGAGCGATCGGACGGCGAGCGCGACCGGTCGGGGCGGCAGGGGGCAGCGGTTCATCCTCTCATAATGCCTGCATGCCGGAGCTGCCGGAGGTCGAAGTCACGCGCAGGGGCATCGCAGGCCCGCTTGCCGGTGCCCAAGTGCACGCATTGCGCCTGGGCAAGCCGCTGCGCTGGCCGCTGGGGCGA
>JBILSW010000264.1:0-5022 GCA_044371895.1 Rubrivivax sp. | reverse complement strand
CGTCCGCGAGCGCCGCCTTGGCGGCCACGATCGCGCCTGCGTGATCTCCGGCGGCCGCCAGGTCGGCGGCCTGTTTCTGGAAGTCGTCGGTGGTCTGCTTGCCACACGCGACCAGCGACGCGGCCACGGCCAGGGCGGCAAGGTGGGCCAGGGTCGTCTTCAAGACAGCCGTCTCCGGTTGGCTAGGGGTTGCCCAGATCGTACGGGCCGGGTGCAGGCGGCGGGTGCCCGTGCACGGGCACTGCCCGTGTCCAGTCCAGCGGCGACATGCCTGGCCGCCAGCCCGGGCCGATCTTCCAGCATTCCAGCGGACGCTGCACGAAGAAAGCTGGAACTTGTTGCCGGCTTGGCGTCGTACGGCCACGATTTCGCGGCCCCCACCCACCCCTGGACCGGAGCGCGGCGGCTGGAAGGGCCACAGGGTGGCCCGGGCGCGCGGGTGTCAGCCGGCGGCCTACTGGGGCGGCTGCGCCTCCACGCGGATCGCCGAGTACCAGGCCGCGAGGGCGGCGATGTCGTCGTCCGACAGACCTCGGGCGATCACGTTCATGACCTCGTGGCGGCGCACGCCGCTGCGGTAGGCGCGCAGCTGCGCTGCCAGGTACAGCGCCGGCTGGCCGGCAAGGTGGGGCGCATCGGGCGCACTGCTCAGGCCCACGGAGCCATGACACACGGCGCAGGCCTGGGCGCGCTGGCGCCCGGCCTGCACGTCCTGGGCCGCCGCCGGCAGCGCCAGCAGCAAGGCAGCCGCCAGGAGGCCGGCCGCGGTAAGGGTCGTCGGGAACACGTCGGGAAGATCCATGCGGGGGACCGCGGCCCGACCCCGCGCGGGGGCCGGGCTGCGGCAGCCGGCCCGAAGGCCGGCCGGGGGAGAGGAGGTCAGGGAGCGCTGTAGGTGACGCGGTAGATGGCGCCGGCGAAGTCATCGCTGATGAGCATCGAGCCGTCCTTCATCATGGCCACGTCGACGGGCCGGCCGCGGTAGACGCCGTTGCTGTCCATCCAGCCCTCGGCGAAGACCTCGGACTTGTCCGCGGTGCCGTCGGCCTTGAGCGAGACGAAGTTGATCAGCGCGCCACTGGGCTTGGTGCGGTTCCACGAGCCGTGGCTGGCGACGAAGATGCCGCCGCGGTAGCGCTCGGGGAACATGCTGCCCGTGGCGAAGGCCATGCCCAGCTGCGCCTGGTGGGCGGGGAAGTTCACCTGGGGCGGGATCATGCCGGCCGGCGCGGGCAGGTCCTTCAAGTCGGGCGCGGCCGAACTGCCGGCGATGGTGACGCCGCCGTTCGTCCAGGGGAAACCGAAGTGCTGGCCGCGGGTGGTGGAACGGTTCAGCTCGCCGGGCGGGATGTCGTCACCCATGCCGTCGACCTGGTTGTCGGTCCACCACAGGCTGCCGTCCTTCGGGTTGAAGTCCTGGCCCACCGAGTTGCGGACGCCGCGGGCGAAGACCTCTCGCTTGCTGCCGTCGAAGGGGTTCAGGCGGATGATGCCGCCGATGCCGATGTCGTCGTAGAGCTTGACCTTCTCGCGCGGCTGCACGTTGAAGGGCTGGCCCAGGCTGATGTAGAGCTGCCCGTCGGGGCCGACGTCGCAGACGCGGGCGCCGTGGTTGAAGCTCTCCTCCTCGGGCGGGATCAGCTTGCCCTGCGGCACGACCTCGATCACGGCGACGTCCGGGCCCTCGTAGAAGAACTCGGCGGCGGGGAAGTTCAGCACGCGGTTGTGCTCGACGACGATCAGGAAGCCGTCGCGCGTCCAGCACACGCCGTTGGGGTTGGTGAACTTCAGGCTCGGCGCGAAGCTCTTGACCTCGTCGGCCGCGCCGTCGGAGTTGCGGTCGGTCACGGCCCAGACTGTGGTCTTGCGCGTGCTCACGAACAGCATGTTGGTGCTGGGAGCCACCGCCATCATGCGGGCGTCGGGGACGACGGCGAACAGCTCGATCTTGAAGCCCGGCGGCATCTTGATGTTGCGCAGGTTGGCGCGGATGGCGTCGGCGTTGCGACCGGTCTGCGGCACCACCGGGATGTTCAGGTCGGTGGTGGCGACCTTGAACTGCTTGAGCTTGTCCAGGTTGCCTTGGGCGGCCGCGCTCAAGCTGGCGGCGGCCAGCGCGGCAGCGGTCAACAGGGCCGGCATGGCGCGGCGGATCGGGGGCCTTGGGAACATGGGATGGTCTCCTCGTGGTGGGTATGGGGCCGGAGGTCCCCCATGCAATCGACGTTCCAATCAGTGAACACCCCAATCGTTCGAGTGGCTTTCCCAGGGTGTGATCGCACCATGGCGCAGCACGCTTGGAGCGGTTCGATACAGCCGCCGCGCGCCACTGTCCCAGATCGATCCAGCCGGCATCCGACCGGCGCGCCCACGGAGATCGCCGCCATGACCCCGTCCGACCCGCTCCGCCACCCGGCGAGCGACCTGGCACGAACCGACGCGCTGGCGCAGCGCCGCGCCTGGCTGCCCCCCGAGGCGCCGCCGTCCACGCTGGTGCTGGACAGTTGGGCGCGCTGCCTCGACCACAGCCTGGTCGCCAGCGCGCCGATGCGCGTGCCGGTCGTGGAGGCCGCCGAACTGGCGCGGCGGCGCGACCGCGCCCAGGCCGTGCTCGGCCTGGCCCAGGCCGAACTGGTGACGCTGTCGCGGCAGATCGCCGGCAGCAACCACCTGCTGGCCTTCGCCGACGCCGACGGCGTGATCCTGGACCTGCAGTCCGACAGCCGCTTCGACAGCAGCGGCGACGGCAACGACGGCAGCATCGTCGCCGGCAGCCACTGGCACGAGTCGGTGGCCGGCACCAACGGCCTGGGCACCGCGCTGGCCGCCGGGCAGGCCGTGGCCGTCACCGGGCGCGAGCACTGGTTCCACTCGCTGGGCGACGTCTCCTGCACCGCGGCGCCGGTGCGCAACGGGCACGGCCGCATCGTCGGCGTGCTCGACGCCAGCTCCTACGTGCTGACCCGCCACCGGCACACCCAGGCGCTGGTGCAGATGGCCGCGCGGCAGATCGAGAACCGCTTGCTCGCCCAACAGGTCCGCGGCCAGCTGCTGCTGGCAGTGCACCCCCGCGCCGAGTTCCTGGGCACGCTCAGCGCCGGGCTGCTGGCCTTCGACGGCGATGGCCGCCTGGTGGCCAGCAACGCCACGGCGCGCGAGCTGCTCGCCGGGCTGGCGCCGGCGCTGGGCCGCGAGTTCGACGCGCTGTTCGCAGAACCCTTCGAGCACCTGCTCGCGCGCCTGCAGCGCGACGAGGAGACCCGCGTGCGCGACAGCCTGGGCAGCCTGCTGGTGGCGCGCCGCCTCTCGCCGGCGCCGGCCCGGCGCGTCGCAGCGGCCGTGCCCGTGCCCGTGCCCGTGCCCGTGGCCGCGGCAGCGCCGACCGCCCCGCGCGCCCGCGCCGACTTCGTGGCCGCTGACGCCGCCGTGGTGGCCGCCTGCCGGCTGGCCGAACGCGCCGTGCAGCTGAACGTGCCGCTGCTGCTGCAGGGCGAGACCGGCACCGGCAAGGAAGTGCTGGCGCGGCACGTCCACCGGCACGGCGGGCGGCGCGGTGAGTTCGTCGCCGTCAACTGCGGCGGCATGCCGGCCGAGCTCTTCGAGGCCGAGCTCTTCGGCCACGCCGCCGGCGCCTTCACGGGCGCGCGGCCCGGGGGCAGCCCGGGCCTGCTGGCGCGCGCCGACGGTGGCACCCTGCTGCTCGATGAGATCGCCGAGTTGCCGCTGCCGCTGCAGGCCAGCCTGCTGCGCTTCCTGGACGACGGTGTTTCGCGGCCGGTGGGCGCGCTGGAGGGGCGTCGCCTCGACGTGCAGGTGCTGGCCGCCACCCACCGCGACCTCGACGAGGCCGTGAGGGCCGGCCGCTTCCGCGCCGACCTGCTGTACCGGCTGCACACCGTGCGCGTGGAACTGCCGCCGTTGCGCGCGCGCAGCGACGTCGACGATGCCGCACGCGCGCTGCTGCGCGATATCGACGCCGGCATCCGCCTGTCCGACGCGGCGCTGCGGCGGCTGCGCCGGCACGATTGGCCGGGCAACTTCCGCGAGCTGCGTTCGGTGCTGGTGCGGGCGCTGCTGCAGCGCTCGCTCGAGGCCGAGGCCGGCGGCGCCGAGTTGCACGAGGCGGACATCGAGCGCGCGCTGCCCGCCGGCGCCTTCAGCACGCCCTCACCCGAGTCGCCCTACGGAGCCGAGGCAGGATCGGCTTTGCGGCGCCAGGGCGACGCGCTGGTGCGCCAGACCTGGGAACGCTGCGGCCGCAGCGTCAGCCGCACGGCGCGCGAACTCGGCATCTCCCGCAGCACCGTCTACCGCCACCTCGACGGCTGAAGGCCCGCAGCCCGCCAGGGCCCTTGTCGCGGGGCAGGAGCATCACCGGCCCCGCGCACGGCCGGTCAGCCGGCGACACGCGATACCCCCGTCCTCGCGGGCGACGAGCGGGTCAGCGAGGGCCGGCCAGCGGCTGCTGCACCAGCTGCAGCACGAAGCGCTGCCGGGCCTGGCGCTGCGCGTCGCTGCCCTGGGCTGCCATCAGCGACTCGGCCACCTCGTAGCCATAGAGCAGGAAGGCGCGCTGCGCGGCCTCCTCCGCGGCAAAGCCCAGGGCGCGGAACAGCGCCTCGTGGTAGCCGATGCGCGAGGCGTCGGCCTCCTCGAGCGCCTGGCGCGCCATGGGGTCGCGCCGCGCCCAGGCGCGGATGGCCAGCTCGATGCGGGCCGCGCGCACCGCAGCCCGGCCGCGGAAGGGCAGCGTGACGACGTCGGCCAGCAGTTCCCTCGGCTCGCTGCGCGCCAGCGCCAGGCGCTTCGACAGCTGGACCGTGGCCTCTTCGCGCCAGGCCTGCAGCACGCGGCGCAGCAGGTCCTCGCGGTCGCGGAAGTGCCAGTAGAAGCTGCCGCGGGTGACGTTCAACTCGCCGGCCAGCACGTCGACGCGCACGTGGTCGATGCCGTGGTCCACCAGCACCTGCGTGGCGGCGCGCACCCAGTCGTCGGGCGTGAGCCCCGCACGCGGCGCGCGCG
>JBILSW010000263.1:0-5032 GCA_044371895.1 Rubrivivax sp. | reverse complement strand
CGGGGCTGCTGGTGCGCCATGGCTGGCCGAAGGACCAGGTGCCGGCGCTGGCGGCGGCGCTGCAGGTGCAGGCCGTGTTCGCCAGCCACGACGACGAGCCCGCGGCGCTGGCGCGCGATGCGCTGGTGCGCGGCCGCCTGGCCGATCTGGGCGTGGCCCTGCACACCAGCAAGGATCACGTCGTGTTCGAGCGACGCGAGGTGCTGACGCTCAGCGGCGGTGCCTTCAGCGTGTTCACGCCCTACAAGAACGCCTGGCTGCGCAAGCTCGAGCCGCAGCACCTGGAAGGCCACCCGATTGCCCGGTATGCCGGTGCGCTGGCGCCGCGCCCAGCGGGTGAGCCGGGCATGCCCGCGCTGGCCGAGATCGGTTTCGCGCCCACCAACCTGCACGAGCTCAAGCTGCCCACGGGCCCGGCCGGTGCGCAGGAACTGCTGGCCGATTTCCTCGACCGCATTGACCGCTACCACGAGACGCGCGACTTCCCGGCCGTGAAGGGCCCCAGCTACCTGAGCACGCACCTGCGCTTCGGCACCGTGAGCGTACGCCAGCTGGCGCGGCTGGCGCACGAGCGCCGCGAGGCCGGCAGCCGCGGCGCCGAGGTCTGGCTGTCGGAGCTGATCTGGCGCGACTTCTACCACCAGATCCTTCACCACCACCCGCGCGTGGCGGAGCACGCTTTCAAGCCGGAGTACGACCGCATCCGCTGGGAACACGGCAAGGCCGCCGAGGCCCTGTTCGCCGCCTGGTGCGAAGGCCGCACCGGCTACCCGCTCGTCGATGCCGCCATGCGGCAGCTGGCCCAGACCGGCTACATGCACAACCGCCTGCGCATGGTGACGGCGAGCTTCCTCACCAAGGACCTGGGCCTGGACTGGCGCTGGGGCGAGCGCCACTTCGCGCTGCACCTCAACGACTTCGACCTCGCCGCCAACAACGGCGGCTGGCAGTGGGCGGCCAGCTCGGGCTGCGACGCGCAGCCCTACTTCCGCATCTTCAACCCCGTGAGCCAGAGCGGGAAGTTCGATCCGCAGGGCCGCTTCATCCGCCGCTACGTGCCCGAGCTGGCCGCACTGCCTGACGCCGCGCTGCATGCACCCTGGGAGGCACGGCCGTTGGACCTGACGGCGGCCGGCGTCGAGCTGGGTCGCCAATACCCCCGGCCGGTGGTCGACCACGCCGTGGCGCGCGAGAAGACGCTGGCGCGCTACGCTGTGGTCAAGTCGAAGGCGCAGGCGTGACGCTGCCCAGCGCCGAGGCCGGCGGGCGCATCACGGCGCGCAGGTCGCTCTCCCAGCCCTGCAGGTTGGCACGCGCGCGCTCGCGCTGAGCCGGCGTGGTGGCGTTGTGCAGCCGCGCCGAGAGGGCGCAGTTCGCCTCGGCCAGTCGCTGCTGCTGCGCCCGGCGCTGCGGGTCGGGCGAGGCGATGGCGCCTTCGGCCAGCGCGCGCAGCGCGGCCACGCGCTGCTCGCGGCCGGCGCGCTCGGCCACCAGGCGGCGCAACGTGGCCACCGTCTGCTGCTGGCGCTGCTCGCGCTCGGCCAGCCAGCGCGCGGGGTCCAGCGGCAGCTCGGCCACGCCCGCGCGCAGCACGGCCAGCTGCGGCTCGTCGAGGCGGCCGTAGATGCGCTCGAAGCGATCGCGCGTGCGCTTGAAGCTCTCGGCATGGCGTTCGCCGGCGTCGACCTGCAGGAACTTCTCGCGGTCCTCGGCGATCTCGCGAGCGCCCTTGGCCAGCATCGCCTTCAGGTTGGCCTCGGTCAGCAGGGGCACAAGGTCGGCCGCCTCGTCCAGCGCGCGGGCCAGCGCAGGCTCCAGCAGCGCCTGGGCCTGCGCGTTCCAGCGGCACACGCCCTCGGGGGTTACGGGGTGCAACACCTGCTCGCGAGCGTCGGCCAGCAGCGCCGCCGTCGGTGCCAGCTGCGTGCTGCGGTGCCAGGCGAACAGGCGCTCAAGGGCGGCCTTGACCTGGGGCGCCTGCTGGCGGTCGGCGTCGATCCAGCCGTCGAGCTGCCACCACGCCAGCGTCGGCCCGCTGGAATACGCCACGCGCAGCGTGCTGCAGCCCGCGGCCAGCACGAGCGCGCTGCCTATGATCAGCAGCTTCCACCACCGCATTCGGGATTCGGGCATGGCTGTCAACGTCGTGATCATGGCCGCGGGCAAGGGCACCCGCATGAAGTCGGCGCGGCCGAAGGTGCTGCACCGGCTGGCCGGACGGAGCTTACTACAGCACGTGCTCGATGCCGTGGCCGGCGTGGGGGATGCCGCGTCGCGCCACACCGTCGTCATCACCGGCCACGGCGCCGACGAGGTGGAGGCCGCCTGCGCCGGCCAGGACCTGCACTTCGCGCGCCAGATGCCGCAGCTGGGCACCGGCCACGCCGTGCAGCAGGCCGTGCCGGCGCTGCGCGACGCGCACGAGACGACGCTGGTGCTCAACGGCGATGTGCCGCTGATCCGCGCCGCCACCGCGCAGGCCCTGGCCGAGGCGGCCGCCGGCGGCGCGCTGGCGCTGCTGACCATCGAGCTGCCCGACCCCTTCGGCTACGGCCGCATCCTGCGCGACGGCGAGCCCGGCGCGGGAGGTGCCGTGCGCGCCATCGTCGAGCAGAAGGACGCCAGCCCCGAGCAGCGCGCCATCCGCGAGGTCTACACCGGCATGATGGCCGCGCCCACGGCGCTGCTCAAGCGCTGGGTGATGGCGCTGCGCAACGACAACGCCCAGAAGGAGTACTACCTGACCGACGTGGTGGCGCTGGCCGTCGCCGAGGGCGTGCCCGTGGTGGCCGTGGCCGCGCCCGACGAGACCGAGGTGCTGGGCGTGAACAGCCCGCACCAGCTGGCCGACCTCGAGCGCCGCCACCAGAAGCGCGTGGCCGACGCGCTGATGGACGCCGGCGTGCGGCTGGCCGACCCGGCGCGGCTGGACGTGCGGGGCACGCTGGAATGCGGCCGCGACGTCGAGATCGACGTCGGCTGCGTCTTCGAGGGCACGGTCACGCTGGGCGACGGCGTGCGCGTGGGCGCGCACTGCGTCGTGCGCGACGCCCGCATCGCCGCCGGCGCGGTGATCCACCCGTTCACGCATGTCGAGGGCGCCGAGGTCGGGCCCGGCGCGCTGGTGGGCCCCTACGCGCGGCTGCGGCCCGGCGCGGTGCTGGGCGCCGAGGTGCACATCGGCAACTTCGTCGAGGTGAAGAACAGCACGCTGGCCGCCGGCGCCAAGGCCAACCACCTGGCCTACCTGGGCGACGCGACGGTGGGCGCGCGGGTGAACTACGGCGCCGGCAGCATCACCGCGAACTACGACGGCGCGAACAAGCACCGCACCGTGATCGGCGACGACGTGCACGTGGGCAGCAACTGCGTGCTGGTGGCTCCGGTGACGCTGGGCGCGGGCGCGACCATCGGCGGCGGCAGCACCATCGGCAAGGACGCGCCGGCCGGGCAGCTGACGGTGGCACGGGCGCGCCAGGTCACGCTGCCGGGCTGGACGCGGCCGAAGAAACCCGCCAAAGCTTGAGTCAACCCGCCGGCGGCCGCTCGAAGACCTCGGCCGCGAAGCACAGGTCGTCCCAGGCCTTGGCCTTCTCGGGCAGGTTGCGCAGCAGGTAGGCCGGGTGGTACGTCACCACCAGCGGTACGCCCTGGTAGCGGTGCACGCTGCCGCGCAGGCGGCCGATGGGCTCATCGGATCGCAGCAGCGCCTGCACGGCGAAGCGGCCCATGGCCAGGATGATCCGCGGCTTCAGCAGTTCGATCTGGCGCACCAGGAAGGGCTCGCACTTCGCGAGTTCGTCGGGCGCCGGGTTGCGGTTGCCGGGCGGGCGGCACTTCAGGGTGTTGGCGATGTAGACCTGGCGCTCGGGCGGCGTGCCGGGCTCCTGGGCGCGCGTGAGCTCCAGCGCCGCGAGCATGCGGTCGAGCAGCTGGCCGGCGGCGCCGACGAAGGGCTCGCCCTCGCGGTCTTCCTGCTCGCCCGGGGCCTCGCCCACGACCATCCACTGCGCCTGCGGCGAGCCGACGCCGAACACCGTCTGCGTGCGGCGTTCGCACAGGCCGCAGGCGCGGCAGGCGGCCACGGCCTCGCGCAATTCGGGCCAGCCTAGCGCCGGCAGCGCGCCGCGGTCGATGCCGGCGGGCTGGGGCGCTGCCGCGGGCGGGGCTTCGGGCGGTGCCGCGGGCGCGGGTTCGGCCGCGGGGGGCTGCGCCACGCTCATGCCCTCGGCGGCCGGCGCCGACAGCAGCCGCAGCCCCATGGCCGCCAGCAGGCGGTGCTGGCGTTCAGTCCAGGCCATCGGATTGCTCAAGCGCGAGGCTCATGACGACCGCGTCCTCGCGGCCACTGCGCGCCGGGTAGTAGCCGCGCCGCCGGCCAGCCTCGGCAAAGCCGCGCGCGGCATACAGCCGTCGCGCGCGCTCGTTGCCTTCGCGCACCTCCAGCAGCAGCCGCGCCGCCGGCAGCGCGCGCGCCTCGGCCACCACGGCCTCGAGCAGCGCACGGCCGAGCCCGCGGCCCTGGTGCTCGGGCGCCACCGACAGGTTCAGCAGGTGCAGCTCGCCGACGCCCGGCATGGCGATGAAGTAGCCGAGCACCGCCCCCTCGTCATCGCGCGCCAGCCGCGCTCGGTAGCCCGCGGCCAGCGAGTCGACGAAGTTGCCGCGTGACCAGGGGTATGCGTATGCCCGCACCTCCACGCCGAGCACGGCGTCGACGTCGGCCACGGCCATCGCATGCAGCGGGGGCAGCGGCGCGGGGCGCTGGCCGGGCAGCAGGTCGAGGCGGGCGTTCATGGCCGGCGGGCGTCGGGCGGCCCGGGTCAAGCGGCGCGCAGCGCGATGCGCTCGGCCGTGGTCTGCGCCACCTTGTCGCGCAGATACAGCGGCAGGGCGTCGGCCGCCGGCACGGCGGCGCCCTGCTCCCAGGCCTGCAGCGCCAGCCGGCCCAGGGCCGCGGCGCGGTCGAGCGGCTCGGGCTGCCAGCGCGGCGCCGCCGGCCACGCGATGCGGTCGCCGAACACCGCCAGCG
>JBILSW010000262.1:0-5060 GCA_044371895.1 Rubrivivax sp. | reverse complement strand
GCGGCCAGCACGCTGGCCTGTTCCTGGTCGATGGTGGAGATGCCGCTGATCGGCGCGGCGTCGTTGATCGAGATGCGGTGATGCTGGATGCGCTTGAGTTGCGCCAGCGCCGCCTCGGGGCTGAGCGCGCTGCCGGCGATCTTCAGCCGCTGGCGCATCACGCGGTAGACGATCAGCGCCATGAAGCACAGTGCCGCGTGCGCCTTGATGCGCTCGGGCAGCCGGTGGAACACCGGCGCGATCTCGATCTCGGACTTCAGCACCCGGAAGCCGCGCTCGATGTCGGCCAGCGCCTTGTAGCGCTCGACGATCTGCCGCGGCTCGAGGTCGGGCACGTTGCTCAGCAGCAGCAGCTTGCCGTCCAGCGCCTCGGCGCGCTTGAGCGCCGCCTCGTCGAGCTCGTAGTTGAACAGCTTGCCCTCGAGGTCGACCTTGACGATGCGCGACAGCCGCGCCTCGCAGGCCTCGTGGAACAGCCGCGCGGTGGCACCGCCGTCGGTGAGCCTGCGGCCGCGGCCGAGCTCGCCGGCATCCTGCGCCTGCAGCTTGTCGGCCCACTGCGCGGCCAGCGCCTCAAGCTCGGCGATGCGCCGCCGGCGCTCGGCGCTCTGCTCGCGGGCCTGCTGCGGATCGTGCGCGACGACGAGCCGGTGACCCTGCCAGCGTAGTTCGCCGACGAACTCCTGGCCGTCACGGGCGGCCTTGGCGATGCGCGGGCCCAGCGGCTCGAGGAGTTGCTCGAACTCGCCGTAGCGCCGCGCCGGCACCGCGAGGATGAACTCCAGCGGCGCCCCGCCGGGCCCCACGCGCAGCTTGCCGAGCTGCTCGAGGTTGTCCAGCGACAGCAAGCCCCGGTCGGCCACCACGACCAGGCGGCGGATATGCGGGAAGCGCGCCAGCACCGACTCGAGCATCGGTGCCAGCGTCGGCGCCTCGGCCGTGTTGCCGGCGAAGACCTCGTGGTGGATCGGCAAGCCGTCGGCGGTCTGCACCACGCCGAGCAGGAACTGCCGCGCGATCACGCCTTCCTTGGACATGCCTGGGCGGCGCACGTCGTTGGCTTGCTCGGTCAGTCCTTCGGTGCGGATGGTCGTGAGGTCATAGAAGACCACCGACAGCTCGCTGTCGATCAGCGGCCGCAGCAGTTGCGCCACGCACTCGTCCACCGCCGCCTGGTGCTCCATCAGCGCGTCCATGCTGCGCAGCAGCTGCTGGTGCGTGAGGGCCGCCGCGTCGACGCCGGGCAGGTGCACCGTCTGCAGCCAGCGCAGCACGCCGAGCTTGGAGTCCGGATCGCACAGCCGGTTCAAGACCATCGCGCGCAGTGCGTGCTCCACCGGCGTGCTGTGGCGGGCGCGGCGGAACACCGCGGCCAGGCGATCGAAGCCGAGTTCGCGCCACAGCTCGGTGAGCGCCCAGACGTCGCCCAGTGCCAGCGCCGACTCGAAGCGCACCTGAGGCGCGGCCGCCTCCGCAGCAGGTCGGCCGCGGGCGCGCAGCAGCGCGGCGAGCACCTTGTCGAGCTGGCCGCCGTCCTCGTCCACGCGACCGAGCGTGGCCAGCGTGCGCTGGCGCGGGCGGCCGTCCTCGCCGCGGAAGGACTCGGTCAGCTGCGCGTAGGTGCGGCCGCCGGCGCGGGTGAGCTTGATGAACACCCGGGGAGTCTAGCGCAGAGCAGCGCGGGTGCCAACACCATAGCAACAACGAATTGCCACTACAACAAGTTTCGACGCGACCCCCGCAAGTCCTTGATTTCCCTCGTGGCGAACGCTCCGAAACGGCCTCAAGGACTTCGGAAGTGTCGAACTTCGGGGCCCTGGTGGTGGGCTGGCGCCGGCGGCGGCGCGACGGCTGGCTGCGCCGCGTCTCGTCGCGCGTGGCCGACGGCGTGCGCGCGCAGTTGCTGGGTGACCGCACGCCCGACACCGGCTGCGGCCTGAAGCTGTTCGCGCGCGAAGCCTTCCTGGGCCTGCCCTTCTTCGACCACCTGCACCGCTTCGTGCCGGCGCTGATGCGGCGCGACGGCTGGGGCGTGGAATCGGTGCCCGTGAACCACCGGCCGCGCCGCGCCGGGCGCTCACACTACGGCCTGCACGACCGCTTGTGGGTGGGCCTCATCGACCTGGCCGGGTAGGCGCCGTTCTCGGCGCGCTTCCTGGTGCAGTGGTGGGCCAGCGAGCGCGCCGGACGCTCGGTGGTGCCCGACAGCTTCTGGGTCCTGTCCATCGGCGGCGCGCTGGCGCTGCTGGCCTGTGCGCTGCTGCGCGCCGACCCTGTGTTCGTGATCGGGCAGGCCCTGGGGCTGGTGGTGTACCTGCGCAACCTGTGGTTGATCCACCGTGGCAGCGCCGGCCCTGGCCGGGCCTGAGCCCGCGGCCCCCGCACCGACACCGCGCTTGCCCTGGCGCTGCTGGCGCTGTTCGCGGCCAGTGCGCTGTGGCGGCCGTTTCTGCCCATCGACGAGACGCGCTACGCCAGCGTGGCCTGGGAGGCTGGCCGGCGGCCTGCTGAGCAAGGGCCCGGCCACCTGGCTGCACGTGCTGCCGCTGGCCCTGGCCGCGCCGTGGTGGCTGCGGCGCCCGCCCAGGCCCTGGGGCCGCTGGGCACCCTGGGCGCGTGGCGTGGCGCTGGCCACGGCCGCGGCGGCGCTGCCGTTGCTGGCCTGGGCCCTGGCTGCCGCCACCGCCTGCGGCCCGGCCTACCGCGACGAGCTGCTGTGGCGGCAGACCGCGGGCCGCATGGTGGAGGCCTTTGCGCACCGCGAGCCGGCCTGGTACCCCCTGGCCTGGCTGCCGGTGCTGGCGCTGCCCTGGTGGCCCTGGCGCGCGTGCTGGCCGGCTTCACGCTGGCGATGCGCGAGCCCTACGGCCTGCACGGCACGGCGCAGCAACTCGCGGCCCTCAAGGCCGAGGGCCGACCGGTGGCCATCGTGGGGCGGTACCACGGCCAGTGGACCTTCGTCGGCCGGCTGCGCCGCCCGCTGGCCCAGATCGACCCCGCGGCCGTGGGCCCGTGGCTGGCCGGCCACCCGGGCGGCCGCGTGCTGATGACGCTGCGCGATGCGCAGGCCGCACCGCCCGGCCTGCTCGTGCTGGAGCGGTGGCGTTATCGGGGCGGGTGGCTGATGCTGCTGGCGACTGGTTGAGCGGGCGGCGGGTACGGACCGATCGCCGGGCCCGTTCGGGTACGGGCCTGCCGAAGCCCGCCCGATCAGCCGATGGCCCACTGCCCCGACAGCGACTCCGCCTGCTGCAGCACCGTCTCGGTGGCCTGATCCTGCCTGTCCGGCGGGTACTTGTAGCGCTTGAGCAGCGTCTTCACCATCACCCGCAATCGTGCCCGCACGGTCTCGCGAACCGACCAGTCCACGGTCACGGAAGCCCGCAGCTTCTGCGTCAGTTCCACGGCAATCGCCTTCAGCGTCTCGTCACCCAGCTCGCGGACGGCCGCCTCGTTGGTGGCCAGTGCGTCGTAGAAGGCCATCTCGTCACCGCTCAGCCCCAGCTGCTGGCCGCGCTGCGCGGCGGCATGGAACTTCCTGGCCATCTCGATGAGTTCTTCGATCACCTGGGCGGTCTCGATGGCCCGGTTGCGATAGCGCTGCAGGCTCTGCTGCAGCAGTTCCGAGAACTTGGCCTGCTGCACGACGTTGGTCTTGAAGCGCGAGCGAATGTCGTCCTTCAGCAGCCGTTCCAGCAGTTCCACCGCCAGGTTGCGCTCCTTCATGTGGCGCACGTCGTCCAGGAACTCCTCGGACAGGATGCCGATGTCCGGGCGATTCAGGCCGGCGGCCTTGAAGATGTCGACCACCTCGGCGCTGACCACCGCCTTGCTGATGATCTGCCGCAGCGCGTGTTCCTTCTGCTCGTCGCTGAGCTTCTTGCCCGAGGTGCCGAACTTGGTGAGCGCGGCCTTCACGGCCTGCAGGAAGGCCAGTTCGTCGCGGTGGGCCAGGGCCTCGTCCAAGGTGCAGCACAGGGCGAAGGCCTTGCTGGCGGCCAGCACCGTGTCGGCAAAGCGCTTCTTGCCGTCTTCAAGGCCCAGCACGTGGTTGGCGACGCCCGGCAGCAGCTGCCAGGCCTGGGTGCGGAACGCGCTGTAGTCGAAGCCGTGCAGCATGCCGTGCAGCACGTCCATCTTCTCCAGCAGCACGGCCAGGGCGTCCTCGGCGGCGATGGTCGGCCTGCCTTGGCCCTTGGCCTGCGTGTAATCCTTCAGGGCCGCCTTCAGCTCGTTGGCGATGCCGATGTAGTCGACCACCAGGCCACCGGGCTTGTCCTTGAACACGCGGTTCACCCGGGCGATGGCCTGCATGAGGTTGTGGCCCTTCATGGGCTTGTCGACGTACATCGTGTGCATGCATGGGGCGTCGAAGCCTGTCAGCCACATGTCGCGCACGATCACCAGCTTGAAGACGTCGCCCGGGGCCTTGTACCGGCGCTCCAGGCGCTTCTTGACCTCGCTGCTGTAGATGTGCGGCTTGAGCAGCGCCTTGTCCGAGGCCGAGCCGGTCATGATGACCTTGATGGCGCCTTTCTCGGGGTCGGGGTCGTGCCAGCCGGGGCGCAGGGCGACGATGGCGTCGTACAGGTGCACGCAGATCTCGCGGCTCATGGCCACCACCATGGCCTTGCCGTCCAGGCTGGCCAGGCGGTTCTCGAAGTGTTCCACCAGGTCGGCCGCCACCTTCTGGATGCGCGGCGGCGCGCCCACCAGCTTTTCCAGCGCCGCCCAGCGGCGCAACTGCGCCGCCTTGGCGGTGTCGTCTTCTTCGTCCTCGGTCAGCTCCTCGACCTCATCGTCCAGCAGCAGGGCGTCGGACTCCTGCAGTTCGAGGCGGGCCAGCCGGCTCTCGTAGTAAATGGGCACCGTGGCGCCGTCCCTGACCGCCTGCTCGACGTCGTAGACGTGCACGTAGTCGCCGAACACCGCTCGGGTGTCGCGGTCTTCCAGTGACACCGGCGTGCCGGTGAAGGCCACGAAGGTCGCATGGGGCAGGGCGCTTCGCAGGTGCTGGGCGTAGCCGTAGCGCACGTGGCGCAGGCCGCCGTACCCGGCCG
>JBILSW010000261.1:0-5079 GCA_044371895.1 Rubrivivax sp. | reverse complement strand
TGCTGCCGCCCATGGGCGGGCGCATCGAGCGCCCAGGGGTGGCGGCGCGCACGGCCTACCTGCCGCAGCAGTCCGACATCGACCGCAGCTTTCCCGTGACGGTGCTCGACACCGTGGCCATGGGGCTGTGGCACGAGGTCGGCGCCTGGGGCCGGCTCGGCAGCGGGCGGCTGGGCCGCTGCCGTGCCGCGCTGGCCGAGGTGGGCCTGGAGGGCTTCGAGCGCCGCACGCTCGACACGCTCTCGGGCGGGCAGTTCCAGCGCGTGCTGTTCGCGCGCCTCATGCTGCGCGACGCGCAGCTGATCCTGCTCGACGAGCCCTTCGCCGCCGTCGACGAGCCCACGGCCGACCACCTGCTCGAGCTGGTGCAGGGCTGGCGCGCCGAGGGCCGCACCGTGATCGTGGTGCTGCACGACCTGTCGCTGGTGCGGCGCGTGTTCCCGCGCACGCTGCTGCTGGCGCGCGAGGCCATCGCCGCCGGACCCACGGCCGAGGTGCTGGTGCCCGCCAACCTGCTGCGCGCCTCGGGGCTGGTGGAGGCCTTCGACGAGCACGCTGCGCCCTGCGAGGTGCCGGCCGCAGCGGCGTACCCGCACGCCCACCCGCACGCCCACGGCGAGCACACCCACTGAGCGGCCGGCCCGTGGACCTGCCCTGGAACCCCTTCGCCGAGTTCGGCTTCATGCAGCGTGCGCTGCTGGGCTGCCTGCTGCTGAGCCTGAGCGCGCCTCTGGTGGGGGTGTTTCTGCTGCTGCGCCGCATGAGCCTGACCGGCGACGCCATGGCGCACGCCATCCTGCCCGGCGCCGCGCTGGGCTACCTGGTCTCGGGGCTGAGCCTGGGCGCGATGACCCTGGGCGGGCTGGTGGCCGGTCTCGCGGTGGTGCTGTTGTCGGGGCTGGTGGCGCGCAGCACCGTGCTGCGCGAGGACGCCAGCCTCGCCGCCTTCTACCTGCTGTCGCTGGCCGCCGGCGTGCTCATCATCTCCAGCCAGGGCCGCAACGTCGACCTGCTGCGGGTGCTGTTCGGCAGCGTGCTGGCCCTGGACGACCCGACGCTGGTGCTGCTGGGCGCGGTGGCGGCCGTCACCGCGCTGGGGCTGCTGCTGCTGCAGCGACCGCTGGTGCTGGAGTGCGTGGACCCGGCCTACCTGCGCTCGGTGAGCCGGCTCAGCCCGGTGGCGCACTACGGCTTCCTGACGCTGCTGGTGCTCAACCTCGTGGCCGGCTTCCACGCGCTGGGCACGCTGCTGTCGGTGGGCATGATGATCCTGCCGGCGGCCGCGGCGCGGCTGTGGGTGCGGCGCCTGCCGACGCTGCTGGCACTGGCGGGGCTGCTGTGCGCCGCGGGCAGCGGGGCAGGGCTGTGGCTGTCGTACCAGCACGAGCTGCCCACCGGCCCGGCCATCGTGCTGTGCCTGGGGTTGGTGTACGTCGTTTCGGTGCTGCTGGCGCCCCGCGGGCTGCGTTCGGCCTCGCGTCCGCCGGCGCGCCACCTGAGGGCCTGACGGGATGAAGCTTGCGTGGAGGGCCTTCGGGCTCGGGTTGTTCTGTTGGGGCGGTGCGGCGGCCGCGGCCGAGCCGCCGCTGCCGGTGGTGGCCAGCTTCAGCATCCTGGGCGACGTGGTGGCGCAGGTCGGCGGCGATCGCGTGGCCGTGCAGGTGCTGGTGGGCCCGGGCAGCGATGCCCACGTGCTGCAGGCCAGCCCCGCGCACGCGCGTCTGGTGGCGCAGGCGCGCGTGGTGGTGTCGCACGGCCTGGGCTTCGAGGGCTGGATGCCGCGGCTGCTGCGCGCGGCCGGCTTCAAGGGCCGCGAGCTGCGCGTGGCCGAAGGCCCGTCGCAGCCGCCGCCGCTGAAGGTCGCGCCCGGCGCCGACCGCCACGGCCACCGCCACGACGTCGATCCCCACACCTGGCAGGACGTCGCCCGCGTGCGGCAGTGGGTGCCGCGCATCGCCGAGGCGCTGTGCGAGGCCGACGCCGCCGGCTGCGCCGACCATCGCCGCCGCGCCCAGGCCTACGGGGCGCGGCTGCAGGTGCTGGACGAGGAGATCCGTGCGCAGTGGGCCACCGTACCGCCCGCCGAACGCAAGCTCATCACCTCGCACGACGCCTTCGGCTACTACGCGGCAGCCTACGGCGTGCGCTTTCTGGCGCCGCAGGGCCTGAGCACCGAGGCCGAGGCGTCCGCGCGCGGCGTGGCGCAGCTGGTGCGGCAGGTCCGCACCGAGGGCATCCGCGCGCTGTTCGTCGAGAGCATCGCCGACCCGCGGCTGATCGAGCAGATCGGCCGCGAGACGGGCCTTAAGCCCGCAGGGCGTCTGTACAGCGACTCGCTGTCGCCCCCCGACGGCCCCGCGGCCACCTACGAGGCGCTGATGCGCCACAACACGCGGCTGATGGTCGAGGCCCTGCGCAAGCGCTGACCCGCCGCAACCGGAGTGCCACGATGCGATTCCCTGCCACCCTGGCCCTCGCCGCCGCGTCTGCCCTGGCGGCCCCGGCCCAGGCCCACAAGGCCCACGTGCACGGCGTGATGAACCTGAACCTGGCGATCGACGGGCCCGTCCTCACGGTGGAACTCGTGACGCCGCAGGACAGCCTGGTGGGGCATGAACGTCGGCCGCGTCCGGGCGCAGAAACCACCGCCGCGGGCGCGGCGCTGGCGCTGCTGCGCGAGGCCCCGCGCTGGCTCCAGCCCGACGCCGCCGCCGGCTGCAGCGCCGGCTCCGTGACGATCGTCCCGGGCAAGCTCGAGGGTGCGGCGCCGGCCGGCGAGAAGGACACCGGCCATGCCGACGTCGAGGCGCGTGTCGAGTGGCGCTGCCGGGCGCCGGCCGCCCTGAGGGGTGCGGACGTGCTGCTGTTCGACGCCTTCCGCCGCGCCGAGCGCATCGAGGTGCAGGTGGTCGGCGGCAGCGGGCCGGCGAAGCAGACCCTGCGCCGCGGGCAGGGACGGGTCGCGCTGGCGCGCTGAGCGCGCCCGGCGCCCGGCGCCCGGTGCACCCGGGCGGGCAGGGCCCGGCCCGGGTGGCGTAAGCTCAGACGGTGAAGCGACTTCTCGGAATCCTGCTCGTGGCTCTCATCCCCTTCCCGGTTGCCGCCGTGGAGGAGCCTCGCCACGAAGTCGTGCGCACCCTCGACGAGCGCGTCGAGCTGCGGCGCTACGCGCCCTACGTCGTCGCCGAGGTCGAGCTGGACGCCGACGCGTCCGAGGCCGGCAACCGCGCCTTTCCCATCCTGGCCGGCTACATCTTCGGCAAGAACAAGGGCGAGCGGAAGCTCGAGATGACGGCGCCGGTGACGCAGACTGCCACGCCCATGAAGATGGCCATGACAGCCCCGGTGACGCAGAGCGCCACCGGGGCCGGCACGCGCGTGCAGTTCGTGCTGCCCGACAGCGTCACGTTGGCCACCGCGCCCGAGCCGCTGGACCCGCGGGTGCGCCTGCGCGAGGAACCGGCGGCCACCTGGGCCGTCATCCGCTACACGGGCACCTGGTCGCAGGCGCGCTACGCCGAGCACGTGGCTGCGCTTCGGGCCACTCTGGCGGCGGCCGGCATCGCCACCCAGGGCGAGCCCGTCTGGGCGCGCTACAACGGCCCGATGACGCCCTGGTTCATGCGCCGCAACGAGGTCTGGCTGGCGGTTCGCTGACGCCCGGCGCCCGCCGCTGCAGGGCGGCCGGCGCGCCCAAATTGCCGACGGCCGGCGCCGCTTATCGGCCCTTTCCCAGCGGCCTCGCGGGCCACACTCGACCGAGACGCGTTCCTGCGTCCCGATCGCCCACGACCGCCTCTTCCCGATGACCAGCGCCGTCAACGAGCCCCTGGCTGCCCCGCCGGCCGCCGTCAGCCCGCGCGCCCCGGTGCGGGCCGGTACCGAGCCGGCGCCCGCGCGCACGCTGGCCTCGGCCTTGAAGCGCGTGCTGGACATCCAGGCGGCGCTGCTGGAGGCGCGCTCGCACCGCGAGGGCCTCAGACGCCTGGCCGGGCTGCTGGCCGAGGCCCTGCGCGGCGAGGAGGCGGCCGTCGCGCTGTTCGACCACGGACGGCTGCGCGCCCTGGTGCGCGCGGGCGGCGCTGCCACCGAGCCCGAGCTGCCAGAGGTGCGGGCGCTGCTGGCCGCGATGCACGAGGCGCTGGACCAGGGCGCCACGGTGGCCACCCCCGAGACGGGCCTGGAGCCGGTGCCGCGCATCCGGCTGGCCCAGCGCCGGCTTGTCGGCGACGACGGCGGCTCGGTGGCCTGCGTGCTGCTGCCCGGCCAGGCCGGAACATCGGACGATCCGCTGCAACCGCTGCAGGCCGCGGGTGTGATCTGCGTGCGCCGCAAGGGCCCGCAGTGCAAGCCGCTGGGCAGCGCCGACGTGGCCTGGCTGGAGCACGTCGCGGCCTTCGCCGCGCCGGTGCTCGGCCTGCTGCGGCAGCGCGAGCGCAGCCTGCGCTGGCGGGCGCAGCGGCGCTGGCGGGGGCTGGCCGGTCATCGGCCCGCCTGGCTGGCCGGCGCCGGCGCGGCAGCCGGCCTGCTGGTGCTTGGCGGCCTCGGCGCCTGGCCGGTGGCCCACGAGGTGGGCGGGCGGGCGCGCGTGGAGGGCGCCGTGCAGCGCGTGCTCGTGGCGCCGGCGGCGGGGTTCCTGAAGCAGGCCCACGTGCGCCCGGGCGACACCGTGCGCACCGGGCAGGTGCTGGTGGAGCTGGCCGAGGAAGACCTGCGCCTCGAGCAGGAGCGCCTGTCCGCGCAGTCAGTGCAGTTCGAGAGCGCGCTGGCCGAGGCCAACGCCAAGGCCGACCGTGCCCAGGTGATGATCCAGCTCGCCCGGCTGCAGCAGGCCCGCGCTCAGCTGGCGCTGGTGGAATCGCAGCTCGGGCGCGCCCGGCTGCAGGCCCCTTTCGACGGCGTGGTGGTGCAGGGCGACCTCGGCCAGCGCCTGGGCGCCCCGCTGCAGCAGGGCGAGGAACTGCTGGTGCTGGCGCCCGAGGGCCGCTACCGCGTCATCGTCGAGGTGGGCGAGGACGACGTCGCCCGCGTGCGCCCCGGGCAGCCGGGCGAGCTGATGCTGGCCGCGATGCCCTGGAA
>JBILSW010000260.1:0-5104 GCA_044371895.1 Rubrivivax sp. | reverse complement strand
GGCGTGCAGCCGCTCCTCGAGCGCCGCGGGCTCGATCTCCCACAGGCCGGCGAAGGTCCAGACCAGGGGCGCCCAGCGGGGCTCGGGCGGCGGCATCACGTCGCCGCCGGCCGGCCGGCCGCAGCGCAGGTTGGCCGGCACGGCGCGGTCGATCTGCTTGGGGTGCGGCAGGTTCAGGTGGGCCATGGTGCCGACGAAGTCACCCTCGTCCGGGCACTGGCCGGCCGGGCCGCCGAAGCGCGGGTTCCAGCGCCGCTCCTCGGCCACGCTGCTGACGGTGCAGCCCTTGTAGTCGTGCGCCGGATACAGCAGGCAGCCCTCGGGCAGGCTCAGCAGCTGCTCGTGCACCGAACGGAACAGGCGCTGTGCGCTGCCCTGCTGGAAATCGGTGCGGCCGCAGCCGCGGATCAGCAGCGCGTCGCCCGTGAAGGCCAGGCTCTCGTCGTCGAGCACGAAGCTCAGGCAGCCATCGGTGTGCCCGGGCGTGGCGCGCACTTGGACGTGGCGGCGACCGAAGGCGACGCGGTCGCCATGGGCCAGCGGCAGGTCCACGCCCTCGGCGCCGGCGGTGGCGGCCAGGCCGATGCGGCTGCCGCAGCGCTGCCGGTGCAGCCAGGCGGCCGTGACGTGGTCGGCGTGCACGTGGGTGTCGAGCGTGGCCACCAGCACCAGGCCCAGCTCGCGCAGCAGCGCGGCATCGCGCCGGGCCTGCTCGAACACCGGGTCTACGAGCACGGCCTCGCGGGTGGCCGGGCAGGCCAGCAGGTAGGTGTAGGTGGACGACGTGCTGTCGGCCAGCTGGCGGAAGACCAGATCAGCGGCGGGCATCGACGAGGTCCACCAGCAGCAGACCGGCCAGCATGGCCAGCACGAAGACCCACACGCCCTGCAGGTCCGCGGCGAGCGCCACCACGGCGGGCCCGGGGCACAGGCCCGCGAGACCCCAGCCGATGCCGAAGAGCGCGCCGCCACCCAGCAGCCGGGCGTCGATGCCGCGCGCCGCGGGCCACTGCAACGGCTCGCCGGTGAGCGTGCGGCGATGGCGCCGGGCCCAGCCGAAGGGGATCAGGGCGACGGCGATGGCACCGCCCATCACCAGGGCCAGGCTCGGGTCCCAGGCGCCGGCCAGGTCCAGGAAGGCCAGCACCTTGGCCGGGTCGGCCATGCCCGCGGCCAGCAGGCCGATGCCGAACACCAGCCCCGCCAGCAGCGGCGCCACGGCCTTGAGCGTGCGGTCCATGGCTCAGCCCCCCAGCACGTGGCGCACCACGTAGACCGTCGCAAAGCCCGCGGCCATGAAGACCAGCACGTTGGCCAGCGAGCGCAGCGACAGCCGCGCCAGCCCGCACACCCCGTGGCCGCTGGTGCAGCCGTTGGCCAACCGCGTGCCCACGCCCACCAGCAGCCCCGCGGCTACGAGCAGGCCCGGGCCGGCCGCCAGCGTGGCCCCGGGCAGCGGCGCGAACAGTCGCCACACGAGCGGGGCCGCCAGCAGCCCCACCACGAACAGCAGCTGCGGCCGCAGCGGCGCCAGCGGCCGGCGCAACACCAGGGCCTGCAGCGGGCCGGCCAGGATGCCGGTGATGCCGGCGATGCGGCCGCTGATCAGCAGGTACAGCGCCGAGGCGGCGCCGATGAGCACGCCGCCCGCGAGGGCGGCGAACGGGGTGAAGGAGGGCCAGTCGATCGTCATGCCGCGATCGTAGTGCGCCGCACCAGCGAAACAGGCCAGCCCGTGACCGCCAACCAAGCCACCCGCGCGGATCCGGCTCCGCCGGGCCGCCGCGGGGCGCCCCCTCGGGGGGCTGAGGGCCGCGGCTCCAAGCCCGCCTGCGCGGGCTTGGACGGCCCGAAGGGCGCGGCCTCTGGCCGCGCCTGGAGCGAACGCAGCGAGCTCGGGGGCTCAGACCTGCATGTTCATGATCTCGCTGTAGGCCTGCACGAGCCGGTTGCGCACCTGCAGCGTCGCCTGGAAGCCTATCTGCGCCTTCTGCATGGCGACCATGGTCTCCTCGATGCTGACCCCGGGATTGCCCAGCGTCACCTCGCGCTGAAGGCGGCTGGCCTCCATCTGCGCCCGGCTGACGTTCTGCAGCGCGCTGCTCATCGCGGCCTTGAAGCCACCCTGCACGCCGGCAGCCCCGTCGGCGCCGCCGGCGGGCATGCCGTCCGGTCGCAGCCCGGCGCGGGCCACGGCAGCCTGGAAGTCGAAGGGCTTGATCCGCAGGTCGGTCATCGTGGACGGAACTTTAGGGATGCCACGGCAGGCAGGCAGCGCGAAGAGGGCCGGCTTAGGCCCGCTGTTCCGGCTTCAGTTGCGGCCGCACCGCGCCACCATGCGCAGCCATGGACAACGCCGTCGTCACGGCCGCCCCGAACGCGGCCGTCCTTGCCTCACCCGCCCTGGGTAACCCACCACCTCCCACGCTGGGCCAGCGCTGGGCCACGCTGCCGCGCGGCACGCAGCTCGGCGCCATCGTGGGGGTGCTGCTGCTGGTGGGCCTGCTGGTGGCGATGTCGTTCTCGGCCAAGGAATCGAACTACCGGCCGCTGTTCCCGCAGCTCTCCGACAAGGACGGCGGCGCCGTCATCGACCGCCTGACGCAGCTGAACGTGCCCTACCGCTTCGCCGAAGGCGGAAGCACCATCATGGTGCCGGCCTCGCGCGTGCACGAGCTGCGCATGAAGCTGGCCCAGGAAGGACTGCCCACAGGCGGCGCTGGGGCCGTGTTGGGCTACGAACTGCTCGACAAGAACAGCTTCGGCCAGACCCAGGTGCAGGAGCGCATGCGGATCCAGCGCGCCATCGAGGGCGAGCTGACGACGACCATCCAGTCTCTTGAATCGGTCAAGTCGGCGCGTGTGCACCTGGCGATGCCGGCGCAGAACGGCTTCTTCCGCGAGCAGCAGAAGCCCAGCGCGAGCGTGGTGCTGAGCCTGCATGCCGGCCGCACGCTGGACCGCGGCCAGGTGGCCGGCATCGTCAAGCTGGTGTCGGGCAGCGTGCCCGAGCTCTCGCCGAAGGCCGTGAGCGTGGTCGACAGCACCGGCGCCCTGCTGTCGGCCACCGGCGACGGCGAGATGCAGCCCGGCCTGGACTCGCAGCAGCAGCAGTACCGCCGCGACCTCGAGTCCACCCACCACCAGCGCATCCTGGCGCTGCTGGAGCCGGTGGTGGGCCGCGACAACGTGCGCGCCACCGTCACCGCCGACCTCGACTTCTCGCAGGTGATGCAGACCTCCGAGGCCTACGCGCCCAACCAGGGGGCCGACGCCCGGGTCGCCGTGCGCGAGCAGCGCAGCGAGGAGAGCAACCAGCCGCAGGCCAGCGCCGGCGGCGTGCCCGGGGCCACGAGCAACCAGCCTCCCGTGCCGGCGCAGGCCCCCATCAACGGGGCTGCGCAGACGCTGGGCCCGCAGCAGCCGCCTGGCGGCGCGGGCGCGGCCACGCGGCGCGAGGCGGCCACGCGCTTCGAAGTCGACAAGACCACCACCGTGACGCGCCAGGCCATGGGCCAGGTGCGGCGCATCAATGCCGCCGTGGTGGTGAACCACCGCACCAGCACCGATGCGCGGGGGCGCACGAGCACGCAGCCGCTGACGGACAAGGAGCTGCAGGAACTCACCGCGCTGGTGCAGCAGGGCATCGGCTTCAACGCCGATCGCGGCGACGTGGTGAAGGTCGTCAACGTGCCTTTCCGCAGCGAGCCGACCCCCGCGCCCGAGGCGACGCCGCTGTGGCAGCAGCCCTGGCTGCTGGACCTGCTGAAGACCGCCGCCGCTCCGTTCGCGCTCGCCCTGGTGGCGCTGGTGGTGGTGTTCAAGCTCATCAGGCCGGCGATGGCGCAGCTGCTGGCACCGCCGCCGCCGCTGCCTCCCCCGCCGCCGGGCAGCCAGCTCGACGAGGTGGTGGGCGCCGAGTCGCCCCGGCCTTCGCTGCCCGCGCTGGAGGAGCCGCAGTACGTCGGCAAGATCGAGGCGGCCCGCGCCCTGGCGCGACAAAACCCGGCGGCAGTGGCCAGCATCGTGCGCACCTGGGTCGGCGGCGGCAAGTCCTGACGAAAGCCCGACATGGCATCGACCAACAACACCGACGACGAAGGCCTGGAGGACGCGGCGATCCTGCTCATGAGCCTGGGCGAGGAAGAGGCCGCCGAGGTCTTCAAGCATCTGGCGCCGAAGGAAGTGCAGCGTCTGGGCGAGACGATAGCCCGCATGAGGGCCATTCCGCGCGAGCGCATCGAGCGAGTCATCGACAGCTTCACCGAGCTGGCGGCCAAGGAGAGCATCCTGGTTGCCGACAGCAACGAGTACGTCAAGTCCGTGCTGCGCAAGGCCCTGGGCGAGGACAAGGCCAACCTGCTGATCGACCGCATCCTGCAGGGCTCGGACATCACCGGCATCGAGAGCCTGAAGTGGATGGATCCGTCCTCGGTGGCGGAGCTGCTGCGCAACGAGCACCCGCAGATCGTGGCCGCCATCCTGGTGCACCTGGACTTCGACCAGTGCGCCGACGTGCTCAAGCAGTTCACCGAGCGCCAGCGCAACGAGGTCATGGTGCGCATCGCCACGCTCGACGGCATCCAGCCCGCGGCGCTGCGCGACTTGAACGAGGTCATGAACAAGGTGCTGGCCGGCGGCGACCGCGGCAAGAAGAGCAGCCTGGGCGGCGTGAAGGCCGCCGCCGAGATCCTGAACATGATGGGCAACGCGGTCGAGACCAGCGTGCTCGACTTCATGCGCGAGGCCGACACCGACCTGGCGCAGAAGATCATGGACAACATGTTCACCTTCGACGACGTCGAGAAGATCGACGACAAGGGCATCCAGGCCCTGATGAAGGAGGTGCAGTCCGAGAGCCTGGTGATCGCGCTGAAGGGCTCGACGCCGGCCCTGCGCGAGAAGATCTTCCGCAACATGAGCACCCGTGCCGCGGAGACGCTGCGCGAGGACCTCGAGAGTCGCGGCCCCGTGCGCCTGTCGGAGGTGGAAGTGGAGCAGAAGGAGATGCTGAAGATCATCCGCCGCCTCATCGACGAGGGCCAGATCGTGCTGGCCGGCAGCGGCGACGAGCAGTTCGTATGAGCCCCGTACGATGCGGCCT
>JBILSW010000259.1:0-5119 GCA_044371895.1 Rubrivivax sp. | reverse complement strand
CTGGTCAGCAGCACGTAGGACGAGGTCCAGATCTTCTTGTTCAGCGGCATGCCCAGCTGCCAGGCGTAGGCCAGCACGCCCAGCACCACCGCGGGGGTGAACAGCCGCGCCACGGCCCGCGCGTCGACCGCGCCTTGCGCGAGCCGCCGCCCCGCCCACCAGCCCAGCAGCACCTGCGCCACCGCCGGCGGCGTGCTGGCCAGGCCCTCGGGGTCGAAGGGCCGGCCCTCGCCGCGGTAGAGGTGGCTCTCGCCGAGCAGGGCCTTGTCCCAGGCCGTGCCGAACCAGCCCTGCAGCGAGTACGGGTCGCCCGGCGCGCCCAGCGCCACGCACAGCGCCTGGTAGCCCAGCAGCAGCGCGGCCACCACGCCCAGCACGGCGCGATCGGGCCGCGCCGTGCGGCGCTCGGCCCACCAGACGACGGCCGCGGCGGCGCCGAAGCACAGCGCGATGCGCTGCAGCACGCCCATGATGCGCAGCTGGGTCCAGTCGCGCCACAGCAGCTCGCCGGCGGCGTCCCAGCGAAGGAAGGGTGCGGCGTTGAGCAGCAGCCCGAGCGCGAAGATCAACGCCGAGCGCCGCGCCACGCGCAGCCAGAACACGCGCGGCGGCTGTGCCAGCAACGGCGGCATCACCAGGGCCAGCGCGTGGCCCACGGCGAACAGGAAGAAGGGGAACACCAGGTCGGTGGGCGTCACGCCGTGCCAGGCGGCGTGCGCCAGCGGCGGGTACAGCGCGTTCCAGCTGCCGGGGTTGTTGACCAGGATCATCAGCGCCACGGTGGCGCCGCGGAACACGTCCAGCGCCGGCTCGCGCGCGGTGGTCATGGCTAGCGGTTCATGGGCCACCGTTCGGGCTGCTCACGGACCACCGTTCGGGCTGAGCTTGTCGAAGCCCTGGTGCGGAGCCAAGGGCGCTTCGACAGGCTCAGCGCGAACGGTGGCTGGCGATTCGAAAGGCTCAGCGCGAACGGTGGCTGGCGATTCGAAAGGCCCAGCGCGAACGGAGGAGGGAATCAAGGCCTGCTGCACGCTGCCGTCGGCGGCGGCCAGCCGCGCCTCGGCGGTGGTGGCGTCGACGCCGGCCTTCAGCATCACGATGGCGGTCTTCGCGCGCAGCCCGGCGGCCTGCAGCGCGGCCTGCGCGGCGGCCTCGTCGGCGCCGCTGGCGCGCATGGTCAGGCGCAGCGCACGCTTTGCGAGCTTGGCGTTGGTGGCGCGCAGGTCCACCATCAGGTTGCCGTACACCTTGTGCAGCCGCACCATGCAGGCGCTGCTGAAGCTGTTCAGGGCGATCTTCTGCGCCGTGCCGGCCTTCAGCCGCGTGCTGCCGCTGACGACCTCGGGCCCGGTGTCGAGCAGCACGGCGACGTCCGCCGCCGCCAGCAGCGGCGCGCCGGGGTTGTTGGCGATGGCGATGGCCAGCGCGCCGGCCGCGCGTGCCGCGTCCAGCGCGCCCAGCGCGTACGGCGTGCTGCCCGAGGCCGCGATGGCGACCACGACGTCGTCCGGCCTGGGCTTCAGCGCCAGCAGGTCTTCGGCGCCGCGCGGCGCGCTGTCCTCGGCACCTTCCACGGCCACGAACATGGCGCCCTCGCCGCCGGCCAGCAGCGCCGGGGCGCGCTCGCGCGGCCAGTCGAAGGTGGGGCCCAGCTCCACGCTGTCGAGCACGCCCAGCCGGCCGCTGGTGCCCGCGCCCACGGTGACGATGCGCCCGCCGCGCTTCAGCCGGGGCACGGCGGCATCCACCGCCTGCTGCAGCGCTGGCAAGGCGGCGCGCACGGCCTCGGCGGCGCGCGCCTGGTCGTCGACGAAGGCCGCCAGCAGCGCGGGCGTGTCGTAGCCGTCGAGGCCCGGGTGGTCGGGGTGGGGCTGCTCGGTGCGGGGCAGGCTCATGTCGGCTTGAACAGGTGGCGCGGGCCTTCCACGCCGGTGCGGCCGACGGCCGCGAGTGCGACGCGGTCGGCGCCGTCCAGCACCAGGCTGCGCGCTGCGCCAGGCAGCACGTCGAAGCGCCAGCGGCCGCCCACTCGCCGCCACAGCGCCCAGCGCGCCACGGGCACATCGCCCGGGCCGGGCTCGATGCGCAGCGCTGTGCCGGCAGGGTGCAGCGTCGGCGCGGCCGGCAGGCGGTCGTCCAGCCACGGCGTGGCCGGCACCAGGGCCGGCTCGGCGTAGGGCCCGCGCTGCAGCGCCGTGGCCAGGCCGTCGCGGTCCTGCAGCAGCGCGACCATGCTGAAGTGCACGTGGCCCGCCGTGCCCTGCTCGCGCATCAGTTGCACCTGGGCCAGCAGCTCGGCGGCAGGCCACGCGCGCGGGCCCGGGGCGTCCTCGGCGCGGCGGCGCACCTGGCTGGCGAACAGGCCCGGCCACAAGTGGCGCTGCGGCGCGGGCGACAGCTGCTGCAGCTCGCGCTGCCAGTGCGCCAGCAGCACCGGGAACTGCTGGCCCACGCGGTCGATGGGCCAGTACAGCTGCGGCACCAGGTAGTCCAGCCAGCCCTCGGCGATCCAGCGCTCGACGTCGGCGAACAGCGTGTCGTACTGGCTGAAGCCGGTGTTGCCGGCGGGCCGGCGGTCGGGGCGGCCGATGCCGAAGGGGCTGATGCCGAAGCGCGTGCCCGGGCGCGTGCGCTGCACCGTGGCGTGCATCTGCCGCACGAGCGCGTCAACGTTGGCGCGGCGCCAGTCGTCGCGCGCCAGCGTGGCGCCGGTGGCCTGGTGGCGCGCCCAGGGGGCGTCGTCCGGGAACGGCAGCTCGGGGCTGCCAGGCCCGGCCCCGGGGTTGGCGAGCACCGGATAGGGATAGAAGTAGTCGTCGATGTGGACGCCATCCACGGCGTAGCGTCGCAGCACGTCGGTCACCACGGCCAGCGTGTGCTCGGCGGCGGCGGGCTCGCCGGGGTCCATCCACAGCTGCTCGCCGTAGCGCCGCACCAGCGCAGGCTGGCGCACCGCCACGTGCGGGGCCACCGGGGGCGACTTGGCCGCCGAGTGGCGCGCGCGGTAGGGGTTGAACCACACGTGCAGCTCGATGGCGCGGGCGTGCGCCTGCTCCAGCCAGAAGGCCAGCGGGTCCCAGGCGGTCTCGCCAGGGCTCCAGGGCGGGTGCCCCTGCTCGCCCGAGAGGAACTCGGTCCAGGGCTCGAGCGCCGAGGGGTAGATCGCGTCGCCGGCCGGCCGCACCTGCAGCACCAGCAGGTTCAGGTTCAGCGCCTGCGCGCGGTCGAGCAGGGCCAGGGCCTCGGCGCGCTGCTGCGCCGCGGGCAGGCCCGGGCGGCTGGGCCAGTCGATGTTGGCCACGGTGGCCACCCAGGCGCCGCGCACCTCGCGTGGGCTGGTCGGCGGCAGGTCGGCGGCCGGCCAGGCCAGCGGCGCCGGGGCGGGCGGCTCGATCAGCGGCGACGGGCGGTCGGGCACCGCGCAGCCGCCAGCCGCCAGCGGGCCCAGTGCGGCCAGGGAACCCAGCGCCCCCAGCCGGCCCAGGGCCCGGCGCCGCGACGGCGGCGGCCTCATCGCGGGGCCGGCACGGCCGGCAGCCGGGGCGCCGGCAGCGCCGGGGCCGCCGCGGGCGCCGCGGCGGGGGGGTTGTTCAGCACCCACAGGATGGCGGCGCTCTCGGCGTCCGTCTCGGCGCGGTGGTCGGCGGGGCGGTATCGCATCTGGAAGTTCATCATCACGCGGCGGCTCTGCTCGTCCCACTGGCCGGTGGTCTCGATCACGTAGCCCCACTGGCGCAGCTGCTGCTGGAACCACGCGGCGTCGGGCAGCGCGGCCTCGTAGACGGCGCGCTGCGCAGCCACGCGGGCCGCGTCGGGCAGCGGCGGCACCAGCCCCTCGGCCGCCAGGCGCCGCCAGGGGAAGGTGGGGCCGGGGTCCTCCTTGTAGGCGGGCGTCACCTCGCCGTGGCCGAGCACGCGCTCGGGGCGGATGCGGTGGCGCGTGACGATGTCGCGCACCAGCGGGACCAGGGCGTCGATCTGCGCGTCGCTGAAGGGCAGGTACTGGCGCTCGCCGTCGGGGCCCTTGCGGAAGCCAGGGTGCACGATCTCGATGCCGATGCTGCTGGCGTTGAGCAGCCGGTGGCCCTTCCATCCGCTGACCCCGGAGTGCCAGGCGCGGCGGTTCTCGTCGACGAGGCGGAAGATGCGCGGCGGCGTCTCGTCGGTGAGCAGGTAGTGCGCCGAGACCTCGCGCTCGGTCAGGATGTGCAGGCTCTGCGGCAGGTCGGCCACGGTGTAATGGATGACGAGGAACAGCGCGCGGCTGTCCTGCCCCTTGGCGGTGTGCGTGGTGACGACGGGGATGCCGCCCTCGGTGGTGCCCATGCCGGACGGCGGCGTGGCGCAGGCGGCCAGCAGCAGCGTGGCCAGCAGCGTGGCGGCGGCGCGGAGCCCTCGGTTCATCGCGGTTCGTGCTCCGTCGGGGGGCTCGCCGCGGCCGCGAGCCGGGCAGCGGCGGCATGGGCTGCCCCGGGGCTGTGCGACACGGCCACGCCGGGCAGCGCGGCGCGCAGCGCGGCCTCGACGGCGGGGTGCAGCGTCCACACGCGGCCGGCCAGGGCCACGGGCAGCGCGGCCCCCAGCCGGCCGTGCAGCGCCTGCACCAGCCGCGCAAGCTCCACGCCGGCCTGCTGCAGCAGCCCCAGCGCGGCCGTGTCGCCCGCCTGCGCCGCGGCGGCCACGGCCAGCGCCAGCGTGCCCATTTCGCCGCGGCTGGCGCCGTAGACGAAGGCGCGCGTGGCCGCCCAGTCCGCGCCCCCCACGGCCTGCGCGAGCGCCCGGCCCAGCGGCGTGGCCACGCCTTGGCCGGGGGCCGCGTCCTCCAGCCGCCAGACGAGCCTGAGCGCCTCGCACGCGATCCAGTGGCCGCCGCCGGCGTCGTCGATGACGGCGCCGCGGCCGCCAACGCGGTGCAGCGTGCCGTCGGCCCCCAGCACCGCGGCGATGGCACCGGTGCCGGCCACCAGCAGCACGCCCTCCCCGGGCGCGAAGGCGGCGCGGCAGGCCAGCTCGATGTCGGCGCACACGCGCACGGCCGCGGTCGGCAGCGACAGCACACCGCCCAGGGCCTGCGCCATCACCAGAGCCAGCGCGTCATCCAGGCCCGTGAGCCCGGCCC
>JBILSW010000285.1:0-4779 GCA_044371895.1 Rubrivivax sp. | reverse complement strand
CGGTCAAGTTCCACACGGAACGGCATAGAGCCGGAAAAACTCTCACGCTCTCAGCCCTCCAGCCCCTTCAGGATAATGCGCCGCGTGCCTGCTGCTGCCCCGCTCTCCGTTCCACGCCGTGCCCTGCGCGCCGTGGAGGGCCTGGCGTGGGGTGCCGCGCTGGCGGCCTGCAGCCCGGTGCACGACTGGCGCGAGGTGCGCACCGCCGACGGCGCCGTGCAGGCGCTGTTCCCCTGCCGGCCCCAACTGCACGAGCGGCGGCTGGCGCTGGCTGGTACGACCGTGAAGCTGGCGCTGCAGGCCTGCGACGGCGGTGGCCAGACCTGGGGCCTGGCCAGTGCCGACCTGGCAGACCCCGCTCGCCTCGCTCAGGCGCTTGACGAACTGGCCGCGTCCGCCGCTGACAACCTGGCGGCGGTGCCGCACTCTTCGCCGCTGCAGGTGCCCGGCGCGACGCCGCACCCGGGCAGCCGGCGCGTCGCGCTCGAAGGCCGCCGCCCAGACGGAGAGGGCGCCCAGATGCGGGTGGCTGTGTTCACGCACGGCACGCGTGTCTACCAGGCCAGCGTGCTGGGCCAGCGCCTGCCGGAGGAGCCGGTCGGCACCTTCCTCGGCTCGCTGCGTGTGCTGCCGTGACGGGCCCGCCGCGCTCCGGGGCCCTGCTGCCGGCGGCGGCTTGGATCTTTCTGGCCTTCGCATTCGCGTACTTCCTCTCGGCCCTGCTGCGGGCCGTGACGGCCACGCTGGCGCCGGTGTTCAGTGTCGAGCTCGGCCTGGGCGCGGCCGATCTGGGACTGCTCGCCGGGGCCTACTTCCTGGGCTTTGCGAGCCTGCAGTTGCCGCTGGGCCAGGCGCTGGACCGTTTCGGGCCCCGGCGCACGCTGCTGGCCCTGCTGGCCGTGGCGGTGCTTGGCTGCGGCCTGTTTGCCCTGGCGGGATCGCTGGCCGGGCTGATCGCCGCGCGCGCGCTCATCGGGGCCGGCGTGGCGGCCTGCCTGATGGCGCCGCTGACGCTTTTCCGAGGCCTGTTCTCGTCGGCGGCGCAGTTGCGCGCGCACTCCTGGCTGCTGATGACAGGCTCCCTGGGCATGCTGGCTTCCACGTTGCCGGTGCAGTGGTTGCTGCCGGTGCTGGGCTGGCGGGGGCTGTTCTGGTCCGTGGCGGCGCTGCTGGCTTTGGGCATGCTGCTGCTGGCGCTGGCCGTGCCGCGGGATGCTCCGCCGACAGCGGCGGCCGTCGCTGCCGCGCCCACGCCGGGCTACGGCGCCATCTTGCGCCACCCGCTGTTCGTGGCCATGGCGCCGCTCGGCTTCTGGCTGTACGGCGGCATGATCGCCGTGCAGGCGCTGTGGGCCGGGCCCTGGCTCACCCGCGTGGCGGGGCAGACGGCCGGGCAGGCGGCGCAGGGCCTGTTCATCGTCAACCTGGCCATGCTTTGCACGTTCGCCGCCTGGGGCGCGGTGATGCCTCGCTTGGTGCGCCGCGGCTGGACGGCGCCGCGCATCATGCGCCGGGGCATCCCGGTGGCGCTGGGGCTGCTGGTGCTGAACATCGCGCTCGGCCCGCAGGCGGGAGCGCTGCACTGGGCGGCCTGGTGCGTAGCCTGCACCGCGGTGTCCGTCAGCCAGCCGGCGGTGGGTGCGGCCTTCCCGGCCGCGCAGGCCGGTCGTGCGCTGTCGGCGTTCAACCTCGTCATCTTCAGCGGCGTCTTCACGGTGCAATGGGGCGTGGGCCTGGCGGTCGATGCCTTGCGTGGGCTCGGCCTCGCCGAGGTAGAAGCTTTCCGCGGCGCCATGGGTGCCTTGCTGCTGCTGTGCGTATCGTCGTTCGCCTGGTTCCTGCAACGCATGCGCGCCATCGACGCAGCTGCGGATAATGGCCGTTGACGCGCCATGGCCTGCATCGTCATCGTCGCCCACGCCCCCCTGGCCAGCTCGCTGCAGGCCGTGGCCGCGCACGCGTACCCGGAATGCGCCGGCCGCCTGGTGGCCGTCGACGTCGGGCCTGGGTCGGGGCTGGATGCGGTGGAAGCACAGGTGCGCGCCGCGCTGGCTCCGCTGCTGGCCCGCGGCGAGGAGGCCCTGGTGCTGGTGGACGTCTTCGGCGCTACGCCGTGCAACGGCGCGCTCGCGGCCGTCGACGGCACTCGGGCGCGTGTCGTGGCAGGCGTGAACGTGCCGATGCTGTGGCGCTCGCTGTGTTACGCCACGCTGCCGCTCGAGGAACTCGTGGCCCGCGCCGTGGCCGGTGCCAGCCAGGGCGTGATGCACGTGCCGGCGCCCCGGCGCCAGAACCAGGGCCCCGCGCTTACAGCCCATGATTCAGTCCAGCATCATCATCAGCAATAGGCTGGGCCTGCACGCCCGCGCGTCTGCCAAGCTCACCAAGCTGGCGGGCAGGTTCCGTAGCGAGATCTACCTTTCTCGAAACGGCCGGCGGGTCAATGCCAAAAGCATCATGGGCGTCATGATGCTGGCGGCTGGCCTGGGCGCCAGCGTCGATCTCGAGGTCGACGGCGCCGACGAGGCCGAGGCCATGGCCGCGCTCCGGGCGCTGATCGACGGGCGCTTTGGCGAAGAGGAGTGAGCCCGATGAGCATGGGCGGCCGGCGATGAGCATCCAGATCTTCGGCTTGCCCATCTCGCGCGGGGTGGCCATCGGCCGTGCCGTGCTGGTCGCGTCCAGTCGCGTCGACGTCGCGCACTATTTCGTGCCGCAGGACCAGGTGCCGCAGGAGATCGCTCGCCTCCGCAGCGCGCGCGATGCCGTGGCGCAGGAGATCGAGGAGCTGAAGTCCGATCTGCCGGGCGAGGCTCCCCCCGAGCTCGCCGCCCTGCTCGACGTGCACCTGATGCTGTTGCACGACGACACGCTCAGCGAGGCCACCAAGCTGTGGATCGAGCAGCGCCACTACAACGCCGAGTGGGCGTTGTCGGCGCAGTTGGAGGTGTTGGCCCGGCAGTTCGACGAGATGGAGGACGACTACCTGCGCGAGCGCAAGGCGGACATCGAGCAGGTCGTGGAACGGCTGCTGCGGCAGATGGCGGCGCCCAGCCATGGGGGCGTCGCGCCGGTGCACCATTTGGCGGCGCAGTCCGACTTCGGTGGCGCCGAGCCGCTGGTGCTGGTGGCCGGCGACGTCGCCCCTGCCGACATGCTGCACTTCAAGCGCAGCGTGTTCACGGGCTTCGTCACCGACGTCGGCGGGCGCACCTCGCACACGGCCATCGTGGCGCGCAGCATGGACGTCCCCGCCGTCGTCGGCGCGCGCGAGGCCAGCCGCCTCATTCGCCAGGACGACTGGGTGGTGATCGACGGCGATGCCGGCGTCGTGGTCGTCGACCCGTCGCCCATCGTGCTCGAGGAGTACCGGTTCCGCCAGCGCCAAAGCGAGCTTGAGCGGGCGCGGCTCGACCGGTTGCGCCACACGCCGGGCGTCACGCTCGACGGCCAGCCGATCGAGCTGCTGGCCAACATCGAGCTGCCGGGCGATGCCGTGGCCGCGCTTGAGGCGGGGGCGGTCGGCGTGGGGCTTTTCCGCAGCGAGTTCCTGTTCCTCAACCGCGGGGGCAACTTGCCGGGCGAGGACGAGCAGTACGAGGCCTACCGAGACGCCGTGCTGGCGATGCGCGGGCTGCCGGTGACCATCCGCACGGTCGACGTGGGCGCCGACAAGCCACTGGAGCGCATGAGCGCCCAGGAGTTGCGCCACGAGCACGGCCTGAACCCGGCGCTGGGTTTGCGCGCCATCCGGTGGAGCCTGTCCGAGCCAGGCATGTTCCGCCAGCAGCTGCGCGCGATCCTGCGAGCCAGCGCGCACGGCAAGGTGCGCATCCTGGTCCCGATGGTTGCCCACCTCGATGAGGTGAGGCAGATCCTGGAAGCCCTGGCCCGGGCGCGCACACAGCTCGACGAGGCGGGTCACCCCTACGGCCGCGTCGAGCTCGGCGCGATGATCGAGGTGCCGGCGGCGGCGGTGCTTATCGAGCGCTTCCTGCGTCACTTCGATTTCGTCTCCGTCGGCACCAACGACCTGATCCAGTACACGCTGGCCATCGACCGCGCCGACGAGGCGGTATCTCATCTCTACGACCCCTGGCACCCGGCGGTCCTGTCGCTTCTGGAGCGCACGATCCGCAGCGCGCGAGCCGCCGGCAAGCCCGTCTGCGTGTGTGGCGAAATGGCCGGCGACGTCGCCTTCACCGAGCTGCTGCTGGCCATGGGGCTTCGCAGCTTCTCGATGCACCCTGCGCGCATCGCGGCGGTGAAGCAGCGCGTGCTGAGGGCGGATACCCGGCAGTTGGAGGCGCGCCTGTCCGGGGTCCTCGAAAGCGACGACCCGGCTGCCGCCTGGGTGCCCGCACGGCCACTTGGCGGCTAGCCCTAGATGGCTTGACCGGAAGCCTGCTGGCCGTGCTACAGTAGACGGCTCCGCAGGCGCCTCAGCAGTGATCGTCTCGGGGCTGCGCCAAGGCAGCGCCCAACTGTCAGAAAGAGGCGATCAATACCCGAGTTCTTGACAGGGTATTGAAAAAAAGCAGAGAATCTATGTCTTCGCTGATCACTGACAGCGACGCAGCAAGAAAGAGAAGCTGCGGAGTTCTTTAAAAATTAACAGCCGATAAGCGTGGGCGTTTGAAGGCGCGTGCCTATAGTCGCAAGACTCGTGGTCGAAAGACCTCAAACGCTCATGGAAACTGAAGTGAAGTTCACTTCGATTCCTAAGAGCAAATTCAAGATCGAACTGAAGAGTTTGATCCTGGCTCAGATTGAACGCTG
>JBILSW010000258.1:0-5130 GCA_044371895.1 Rubrivivax sp. | reverse complement strand
ACGTTCTCGCCCGAGGCGGCGACGTCGATGAGCAGGTCGACGAGGTGGTCCTCCAGCAGGTTGACCTCGTCGATGTACAGGAAGCCGCGGTGCGCACGCGCCAGCAGCCCCGGCTCGAAGTGCTTGCTGCCCTCGGTGAGGGCGCGCTCGATGTCAAGCGCGCCGACGACGCGGTCTTCGGTGGCGCCCAGCGGCAGGTCGACCACGGGTACGCCCACGAGCGCGCTCTTGCCGCCGACGCGGCCGACGCAGGGCTCGGCCTTGCTGCAGAACGGCCGGGCGGGGTCGCAGCCGTAGCGGCAGCCGACCACGGCCTTCATCTTCGGCAGCAGCGCGGCCAGCGCACGAACCGCGGTGCTCTTACCGGTGCCGCGATCGCCGAAGATCAGCACACCGCCGACGCTCGGATCCACCGCGGCGACGAGGATGGCGAGCTTCATCTCGTCCTGGCCGACGATGGCGCTGAAGGGAAACGCGTGGGACATCGTGGCTGCGCGGGCGCCCGGCGCCCTGGAAGTGTCAACTTCAATATACACGACAGACCCGCACGACCTCCGACACTTCGCAAGGCGACGGCCCACGAAGGACAACGGCGCCGGCGTGATGGACACGTCGGCGCCGTCGGGGCGCAGGCCGCAGAGGCCGCTGAAGCGTGGTGGGCGGTGCAGGGTTCGAACCTGCGACCCCTGCCGTGTGAAGGCAGTGCTCTACCGCTGAGCTAACCGCCCGGAATCTGTAAACACACCGTGTTCCGGGAAGCAGGGGATTATACCACGGCAGCCGGCGCCTCTGCGGGGCGCCACACCGCGCCTTTCTTGCAGACCTTGTCCAGGCCGCGCAGCAGCACGTCGTGCGCTTCGCGCTCGGCGGCGCTGGCGGCCAGCAGCGGCAGCGCGAAGGCGCTCAGGTCGGACGCGGCGTCCTGGCTGCCCGCACCGCCCGGCGCGGACGCGCGCTCCCCCGCATCGATCACCAGCGAGTCCTGCCCGCGCGTCATCGCCAGGTACACCTGCGCCAGCAGGTCGGCATCGATCAGCGCGCCATGCAGGTCGCGCCCGGAGTTGTCGACCTCCAGCCGACGGCACAGCGCGTCGAGCGAATTGCTCTTGCCCGGGTACTGCTCGCGCGCCATCAGCAGGCTGTCGGTGACCTGCGCGCAGTGCTGCACGAATCGCGGGTGCCCCAGGCGGGTCAGCTCGGCGTCGAGGAAGCCCAGGTCGAAAGCGGCGTTGTGGATGATGACCTCGGCGCCAGCCACGAAGGCCAGCAACTCTTCGGCCACGGCCTCGAAGGGCGGCTTGTCGGCCAGGAAGTCGTCGGTGATGCCATGCACCCGCACCGCGTCGGGGTGGCTGCTGCGGCCGGGGTTCACGTAGTGGTGGAAGCGGCGGCCGCTGAAGCGGCGGTTGTCGAGCTCGATGCAGGCGATCTCGATGATGCGGTCGCCCTGCTCGGCTGACAGGCCGGTGGTCTCGGTGTCGAGGAAGATCTGGCGCATGGCCGGCATCCTAGCGGGCGCTGGCCGCGCGGCCGCACCAGACCCACAGCGCCACGCCGGCACCGATCATCGGCAGGCACAGCCACTGGCCCATGCTCAGGCCCAGCGCCAGGATGCCCAGGAGCTTGTCGGGCTCGCGGAAGAACTCGGCCACGAAGCGCAGCACGCCGTAGCCCACGAGGAAGGCCGCCGCCACCTGCCCGCGCGCGCGCTCGCGCTGGCCGTACCACCACAGCAGCGCAAACAGCAGCAGCCCCTCGAGCAGGAACTGGTAGAGCTGCGACGGGTGCCGCGGCAGCGCGCTGCCGCTCTGCGGAAACACCATCGCCCAGGGCAGCGTGGGGTCGGCGGCGCGGCCCCAGAGCTCGCCGTTGATGAAGTTGCCGATGCGCCCCGAGGCCAGGCCCGTGGGCACGCAGGGCGCCACCACGTCCATCACCTCGAGAAACGGGCGCCCCCGCGCACGCCCCCACAGCGCCAGCGAGACGATCACGCCGAGCATGCCGCCGTGGAAGCTCATGCCGCCCTTCCAGAGCATCAGGATCTCGAACGGGTTGGCCAGGTACTGGCCGGGCTTGTAGAAGAGCGCATAGCCCACGCGCCCGCCGACGACGACGCCGATCACGCCCCAGAACAGCAGGTCCTCGACGTCGCGTCGGCTCCAGCCGCGCGAGGCGAAGTGCGGCAGCGCCACGCGGCGCGTGCCCAGCCACCAGAACAGGCCGAAGGCCACGAGGTACGTCAGACCGTACCAGTGCATGGCCAGTGGGCCTATGGCGATGGCGACGGGGTCGAACTGCGGGTGCTGGAGCATCGGCACGGGCCCATGGACAAACGGAAGCGCGATTGTCCCCCGCGGCCGCCCGGCCCCGCGCCGCGGGGGCGTCTCAGGCGAACCGGATCAGGTGCGCGTTGCCCTGGTAGGCCATCACCGGCGTCTGCTGCGGGTACTGGGCGCAGTTGCCCTTGGCGCGGCAAATCTGCCGCGAACGCTCGATGACCTGGCCGTGCACCTGCTCGGCGAACACCCGGGCCAGCGGCAGGCGGCCGCCGGTGGCCAGCAGCTGGCGGAACAGCCGCGTCGTGAACACACCGCCGTCCTGATCTTCCCAGGAGATCTCGCTGGGCGCGCAGGCGGTGAGGATGGCGAAGTCTTGTCCCGGCGCGGCGCTTCCGGCCACGGTGGGCGCATGCGGCCCCTTGACGTCGAGCTTGGCCTGCACGCCGCTGCCCGACACCACCACCGAGGCCACGTTGGTGGCGGCACCGCCGGAGTGGCAGGTGTCGTTGATCCACAGCACCCGGCCGCGGAGGTTCTTCGCGAAGCTCTGCAGCTCCCAGAAGTCGAGCGCCGACGGGTCACCGGGCCGGTAGTCGGCCAGCACCGGCATGCCGAAGCCCGATACCGAGGCGTCCTTGTCGGCGCCGTGGGCGCTGAAGAAGATGACCACGGCGTCGTCGGGCTGCGACTTCGCGGCCAGCTCCTTGAGCGTGGCGCGCACGTTGGCGCCGGTGGCCTGGGCGTCCCGCAGCACGCGCATGCGCTCCGCCGCGAAGCCGAGCCGGCCGAGCGAGTCGACGACGAAGCGGGTGTCACGGGCCACGCCGGGGAGGTCGGTGATGTTGATGCGGGTGGCGGCGCGCACGCTGCTGTAGTCCGACATGCCGACGACCAGTGCCCACTTCTGGCGCGGGACCGGAAGCGATACCGGCGCGCTGGGCGCGGGCGCCGCGGCAGCCGGAGCCGCGGGCGCAGGGGGTGCCGCGGGTGCAGCCGGGGCCGGGGCTGGTGGGGGCGCGGGCACGGCGGCAGCCGGCGCAGCCGTGGGCGCCGGGACAGCCGCTGGCGCCGCGGCCGGCGGGATGCCGATCGGGGCGCCCGGCGGAGGCGGGGCTACAACCTGCACCGTGGTGGCCGTTGTCGGGCGCGGCCCCACGAGCTGCGCCAGGCGCTCCGGCGTCACCGCCTTCAGCGTGCCGGAGGCCTTTTCGGCCAGGTCGGCCGCGGCGCGGCGCGCCGCCACCTCCAGGCCACGGCGCACCGCGAAGTCGCGCGTGGCCGGGTCGAGCCGCAGCGAGACCTGGCCGCGCCCCTCGTCGGCCACCAGCACGTGGCGGCCGACGAACACCCGCGTGGCCAGCCGCACCTCGGCGATGCCGCTGTCCTGCCCGGGCAGGGACCGCACGTCGGCGTAGGCCGAGTACACCAGCGAGAAGCCGGCGTCCTCGGCGAAGGTCACGACCACGGCCTGGCCCTGGTCCATCACGCGGTGGATCTCGGCACTGGGCTGGATCACCTTGAAGCCGCGCTCGAGCAACTGCTGCTCGAGGGCCAGCGTCGCGGTCTGGATGGCCGGCTCCAGGCGGCTGGGCGCCTGAGCCGACTCGCGCCGGTAAAGCACCGTCACGCGGTCGCTCGGCACCGAGGCGCGCACGGCCGAGGCCGAGAGCAGCGCGCCGACGGCCAGCAGCGGCCGCGCCAGGATGCCGCTGAGCGTGGCCGACAGGCCCTGCAGGGCCTCGCGGCGGTCAGCCGACGAGGGCTCGTCGGTCCACGGGGGAAAGCGCAGGCGGTTCGACATGGGCAGGCCTCCCTGTTTGCGGCGCGCCGCTCAATCCACCCGCACGCCTGTGGCAGAAAAGTCGGACAGCACGACGTAGTCATTGACCTCGGGCTTGAGGTCGGGCGAGAGCTTGATCAGCACACACTGGCTGGTGCGCACGCCCGCCCCCTCGCACTTGGCCACGGCTACCGGGCGTGTGCTGGCGAACTCCTCCTTGCCGCCGGGCAGCCTGATGGTCGTGGCGCGGAACACCACGACCTCGTCGCCGCCCTGGAAACCGTGCGCCTGGCCGCCGAGCATGCCGAACTGGTTGCCGTCGACGCTGACCACCTTGCCCATTGGCCGCACGGCGTTGGACAGCCGCTTGACGGCCTCGTCGAAGGCGCGCTGCAGCGCGCGCTCGTAGTCCAGGCCCAGGCGCCGCTGCACCTCGGAGTCGGTCTCGCGCTCACCGGGGCGCAGCAGCTCGCGGTCGCCGGTGCTGCCGCCGGTCTGGCCGACGACCTCCAGGCCGCCCACGAACAACGGCGTGCCGTCAAGCCGGTTCTTGGCCTGCACCGACAGCCGCACGCTGGTCTGGGTGACGCGCACGCCGCCCTCGATGGGGCGCAGCGTCTGCGTGACCTGGGTGAGCTTCGCGTCGACGACGAGATCGCTGCCCTCGTCCACCACCGAGGCGCTGTTGTCCAGCACCTCGAGGCGCCGCGTGCGCGCGATGGTGTCCATGAAGCGCCGCCGCATCTGGCTGTTCGTGATGTTCAGGCCCTGCATCACCTCGGGGCGCGCGAGCAGCGTCTTGTCCCGCGGGTCGTCGATGCCCACCAGCGCGGTGTATACGCGCACGCGCTCGCCGCGCTCGATGAGCCGCACGTTGCGGATGTCCACGCCCTGTGGCATGCGGATCGCGCCCTTGGGCAGCGTCTCGCGCGTCTCGCTGTGGCGGTCGGGGGCCTTCGGCTGGGTGACGCAGCCGCCGAGCAGCGCCAGCGGCAACACCAGGCTGGCGGCGAGCAGCGGCGAGCGCAGCGCGCGCGGGACGGGTTGGGTGGTCGACACGGAAAGCATCCT
>JBILSW010000257.1:0-5131 GCA_044371895.1 Rubrivivax sp. | reverse complement strand
TGAAGGACAAGATCCTGAAGGGTGGCCAGGGCGTGTGGGGCGCGATCCCGATGCCGGCACAAACCCTCCCCGACGCTGACGCCCTGGCCATCGCAAAATGGATGGCGGAAGGCGCCAAGCCCTGACGCCTCGGCGTCGCGAACCTGATTCACGTGAAGGAGATGACCATGACCAACCGTCGCCAGATGATGACGACCAGCGCCCACGTCGCCGCCCTGCTGGCCGCCGCCGGGCTGTTGCCCGCCACCGCCCACGCCGCCTGGCCGAAGGCCGCGTTCGACGCCAAGAACATGGCCGACGCGGCCAAGGCCTTCGGCGGCAGCGCGCCCGCCGAGAGCAAGGACGTCACCGTCAGCGGCCCCGACATCGCCGAGAACGGCGCCGTCGTGCCCGTGGGCTGCAGCACCACGCTGCCGGGCGTCAGGCGCATGATGATCCTCGTCGAGAAGAACCCCAGCGTGCTGGCCGCGGCCTTCGACGTGACCGACGCCGTCGACGCCAGCTTCAACACGCGCGTGAAGATGGGCCAGTCGTCCAACGTCTACGCCGTGGCCATGATGGGCGACGGCCGCGCGCTGTTCGCCGTCAAGGAGATCAAGGTCACGCTCGGCGGCTGTGGCGGCTGAACGAGCCCTGCGACCCCTACCTCGGATTCAAGGAGAAAGACCATGGCAGACCCGATGCGCATCCGCGCCCAGATGGCCGGTGACAAGGCCACCGTCCGCGTCCTGATGAGCCACGAGATGGAGACCGGCCAGCGCCGCGACTCCGCCGGCGCGCTCGTCCCGGCGTGGTTCATCCAGGAAGTCAGCGCCAGCCACAACGGCAAGGTCGTGATGCAGGCCCAGTGGGGCCCGTCGATCGCGAAGAACCCGTTCCTGCAGTTCAACGTCAAGGGCGCCAAGGCCGGCGACAAGATCACCGTGAACTGGCTGGACAACAAGGGCGACAAGCGCACCGACGAAGCGACCGTGTCCTGATACGGCACCCGGTACATGCCCGGGTGTCCAGCGGCACACCGGCTGACCATACTCAGGGACAGGCCCGCGCGCGCGGGCCGCACCCGAAGCATCCAACCCCGGAGACCCCGCGCATGAAGAAGTCCCTCCGCGCACGGGCGGTCGTCGCCGCCGCGGCCCTTGCGCCCCTCGTGGCCCTGGCCCTGGCCCCGGCGCTGGCGCTGGCGCAGCAGCGCTCCACCGCCGAAGGCATCGCCGAATACCGCAAGATGCTCGAGGACGGCAACCCGGCCGAGCTGTTCGAGATGAAGGGCCGCGAGCTCTGGACTCAGAAGCGCGGCCCCAAGGGCGCCTCGCTCGAGCGGTGCGACCTCGGCAAGGGCCCGGGGGTGGTCAAGGGCGTGTTCGTCGAACTGCCGCGTTACTTTGCCGACACTGGCCGGGTGCAGGACCTCGAGTCGCGCCTCGTCTCGTGCATGGAGACGCTGCAGGGCTTCAACGCCGCTGAGATCGCCCGCACGCCCTTCGGCCGCGGCGAGATGGCCAACGTCACGGCGCTGGCCACCTGGATCGCCACCGAGTCGCGCGGCATGCGCTTCAACCTGTCGCAGGCCCACCCTGAAGAAAAGAAGAGCTACGAGATCGGCAAGCGCGTGTTCTTCTACCGCGCCGGGCCGATGGACTTCAGCTGCGCCGCCTGCCACTCGCAGAAGGACATCCGCATCCGCCTGCAGGACCTGCCCGACCTGACGAAGAACCCCGGTGACGGCATCGGCTTCGCCGCCTGGCCGGCCTACCGCGTGAGCAACGGTCAGATGTGGGGCATGCAGCTGCGCCTGAACGACTGCTACCGGCAGATGCGCTTCCCGTTCCCGGGCTTCGGCAGCGACATCACCGTGGCACTGGCCACCTACATGGGCGTCAACGCCAAGGGCGCGCAGTCCATCGCGCCCGCCATCAAGCGCTGAACGGGGAAGGACGCCGCATCATGAGCAAGAAGACCCTCCTCATCGCCGCCGTGCCCGCCGCCGTGCTGCTGGCCGCCTGTGCCAGCGGCCCGGCGCCGATGGCGCTGCCCAGCGCCGCCGAACTCGACGCCGAGGCCAACAAGCTGATCCTCGCCGCGTTCCGCGACCAGGGCATCGCCAAGGCCGAGCGCATCCGCCAGGACCTCGGCCAGAGCGCCTGCTCGTCCGACAAGGAGCCCGCCGAGCCCGTGGCCAACGAGGTGATGGCCCAGGCCAAGAGCACCGTCAAGTGGCCCTCCGGCGGCTTCTACCTCGGCGACTGGCGCGAAGGCGAGCGCATTGCCCAGAGTGGCCGCGGCCTGACCTGGACCGACAGCTCCACCGCCACCAGCGCCAACGGCGGCAGCTGCTACAACTGCCACCAGGTCAGCAAGGAAGAGGTCAGCTTCGGCACCATCGGCCCGAGCCTCTACAACTACGGCAAGAACCGCGGCGTCAGGGACATCACCGCGCCGACCGCCGCGCCCGTCATCCAGTACACCTGGATGAAGATCTGGAACAGCAAGAGCTACGCCGCCTGTTCCAACATGCCGCGCTTCGGCCACATGGGCATCCTCGACGAGAAGCAGATCGCCCACGTGATGGCGCTGCTGCTGGACCCGAACTCGCCGGTCAACAAGTAGGCCCGTCGCCCGCGAAGCCCGGCGCCGCCGGGCTTTTTCGGCACCCGAACATCAGCAGTCACTGATAAATCATGAGCCTCAGCAAGCGCGAATTCATGCAGGTGCTGGCCGCCGCCTCGGTGGCCGGCATGAACCTGGCGGCCCACGAGGACGCCGACGCCGCCAAGGCCGAAGACGCGCTCTACGACCTGCCGCCGCTGGGCACCGGGCCGGGCTTCGTGAGCCTGCTGCACATGACCGACTGCCACGCGCAGCTGAAGCCCATCCGGTTCCGCGAGCCCAGCGTCAACCTCGGCGTGGGCGGCATGCGCGGGCAGATCCCGCACCTGGTGGGCGAGCACCTGCTCAAGGCCGCCGGCGTGCGCCCGGGCACGCCGCTGGCGCACGCCTACTCCTACATCGACTTCGAGCGCGCCTCGCGGCGCTATGGCCGCGTGGGCGGCTTCGCGCACCTCGCCACCCTCGTCAAGCGCATGAAGGCCAGCCGCCCGGGGGCGCTGCTGCTCGACGGCGGCGACACCTGGCAGGGCAGCGCCACCGCGTTGTGGACCGACGGCCAGGACATGGTCGACGCCTGCAAGGCGCTGACGGTGGACGTGATGACGGGCCACTGGGAGTTCACGCTGGGCATGAAGCGCGTGAAGCAGATCGTCGAGAAGGATTTCGCCGGTGGAACCGGCAGCGGTGCGGCGGCGCACCGCGTGGACTTCGTCGCCCAGAACATCAAGACCACCGACTTCGGCGACCCCGTGTTCCAGCCCTTCACGCTGAAGGAGATCAACGGCGTCCGCGTCGCCATCGTCGGGCAGGCCTTCCCGTACACGCCCATCGCCAACCCGCGCTACATGGTGGCCGACTGGGAGTTCGGCATCCAGGACGAGAACATGCAGAAGACGGTCGACGAGGCGCGCGCCAAGGGCGCGCAGCTGGTCGTCGTCATCAGCCACAACGGCATGGACGTCGACCTGAAGATGGCCAGCCGCGTGCGCGGCATCGACGCCATCTTCGGCGGCCACACGCACGACGGCGTGCCCGTGGCAGTGCCGGTGAAGAACCCGGGCGGCACCACGCTCGTCACCAACGCCGGCAGCAACGGCAAGTTCCTGGGCGTGATGGACTTCCAGGTGAAGGACGGCAAGCTCGCCAACCACCGCTGGCGGCTGCTGCCGGTGTTCGCCGACCTGCTCAGGCCCGACCCGGCGATGGAGGCGCTGATCACCCGCATCCGCGCGCCGTTCGAGGCGAAGCTGTCGGAGAAGCTCGCCGTCACCGACGGCCTGCTGTACCGCCGCGGCAACTTCAACGGCAGCTGGGACCAGCTGGTCTGCGACGCGCTGATGGACGTGCGCGGCGCCGACATCGCCTTCTCGCCCGGCTTCCGCTGGGGCACCAGCCTTCTGCCCGGCGAGGCCATCACGCGCGAGCTGATGATGGACCAGCTGGCCACGACCTACTCGTACGCCACCGTCACCGAGATGAGCGGCGAGATGATCAAGACCGTGCTCGAGGACGTGGCCGACAACCTGTTCAACCCCGACCCCTACTACCAGCAGGGCGGCGACATGGTCCGCGTGGGCGGGCTGGCCTACACCTGCGACCCGAACGCGAGGATGGGCAGCCGCATCACCGACATGCGCCTGAAGGGCCAGCCCCTGGAGGCTGGCAAGACCTACAAGGTGGCCGGCTGGGCCCCGGTGGCCGAGGAAGCCACCCGCGCCGGCCACCCCATGGTCTGGGACGTGGTGGAAACCTGGCTGAAGGACTCCGGCCGCAACCCGGGCGGCCGCGTCAGGCCGCGCAGCATCAACACGCCGCGCCTGGTGGGCATGCAGGGCAACCCGGGCTTGGCATGATGCCGGCCCCAGCCAAGGAGATCGCCATGTTCGTTCGCCGCTTCATCGCCACCGCCGCCGTCGCCGCCTCGATGGCGGCGCCGGGTGTCGCCCTGGCGCAGGACGTCGTCGTCTATCACATCAACGACACCGCGACGCAGGCGTTGGCCGCGCTGCGCAACGTGCGCAACCACCTCGACGTCGATCCCAAGGCGAGGATCCACGTCGTCACGCACGCCTTCGGCGTCGACTTCCTGATGGAAGGCATGAAGGACCGCAACGAGAACACCTTCGCCGCCACCGTGTCGGCGCTGTTCAACCGCGGGGTGAAGTTCGAGATCTGCGAGATCACGCTGCAGAACCGCAACCTCCGGCGCGAGCAGTTCATCCAGGAAGCCGTGTTCACGCCCAGCGGCGTCGTGCGCATCGCCAAGCTGCAGAAGGAAGGCGCGGCCTACATCAAGCCCTGATCGTGGCCCGCCTCTGCCGCGCCTGCGCCGCTTGACCGAGCCCGACACGGTGGACTGGACTCCCCTGATCGACCGCCTGGGCGAGCCCGGCGCGCTGGCAGCCACCGGGCTGGCGATCGGCTTTGCCTTCGGTTTCCTGGCACAGCGCTCGCGCTTCTGCCTGCGCTCGGCCGTCATCGAGTTCAGCCGCAACCTCGTGGGCGGCAAGCTGACGGTGTG
>JBILSW010000336.1:0-4164 GCA_044371895.1 Rubrivivax sp. | reverse complement strand
GCGGCCTGCCGCGCGGCCGCGTCGTCGAGATCTACGGCCCTGAGTCCTCGGGCAAGACCACGCTGACGCTGCAGGTCATCGCCGAGATGCAGAAGGAAGGCGGCACCTGCGCGTTCATCGACGCCGAGCACGCGCTCGACATCCAGTACGCGCAGAAGCTCGGCGTCAACCTCCAGGAGCTGCTCATCAGCCAGCCCGACACCGGCGAGCAGGCTCTGGAGATCGTCGACGCCCTGGTGCGCAGCGGCTCGGTCGACCTCATCGTCGTCGACTCGGTGGCCGCGCTCACGCCCAAGGCCGAACTCGAGGGCGAGATGGGCGATGCCCTGCCGGGCCTGCAGGCGCGCCTGATGAGCCAGGCGCTGCGCAAGCTGACCGCCACGATCAAGAAGACCAACACCATGGTCATCTTCATCAACCAGATCCGCATGAAGATCGGCGTCATGTTCGGCAGCCCCGAAACCACCACCGGCGGCAACGCGCTGAAGTTCTACGCCTCGGTGCGGCTGGACATCCGCCGCACCGGCAGCATCAAGAAGGGCGAGGAAGTCATCGGCTCCGAGACCAAGGTCAAGGTCGTCAAGAACAAGGTGAGCCCGCCCTTCAAGACCGCCGAGTTCGACATCCTCTACGGAGAGGGCATCAGCCGCGAGGGCGAGATCGTCGACATGGGCGTAGAGGCGCGCATCGTCGACAAGTCCGGCGCCTGGTACGCCTACAACGGCGAGAAGATCGGCCAGGGCAAGGACAACGCCCGCGAGTTCCTGCGCGAGAACCCCGAGCTCGCGCGCGAGATCGAGAACAAGATCCGCGAGAGCCTGGGCATCGCGCTGCTCGGTGGCGCCGCCACTGCGGAGTAGGCCCGCGGGCCGGGCCGAGGGTGGCCCACCGCCGCGGCCGGCCGACGGGCCCACCCCGGCGGCGCTGAAGTCGCGCGCGCTGCGCTGGCTGGCGCAGCGCGACCACAGCCGGGCAGAGCTCGAGCGCAAGCTGCTCACGCACGCCCGTGCTCTGGCGCGGCTGGCGGAAGCGACGTCCGGTCCTGAAGCCACCTTCCCCGACAGCCTGCTGCGCGATCGCATTGCCGCCCTCATCGACGGCCTGGCCGCCGCCGGGCTCATGAATGAACCGCGCATGGCCGAGTTGATGCTGGCCGCCAAGGCGCCGAAGCTCGGCGAGCGCCGGCTGCGCCAGGTGATGCAGCAGCGCGGCCTGGAGCCCGCCCTCGTGGATGCCGCCGTGCAGCAGGCCCGTGGCAGCGAGCTCGAGCGTGCCCAGGCCCTGTGGCAGCGCCGTTTCGGCAGCCCGGGTGCCACGCCTGCCGAGAGGGCGCGGCAGATGCGTTTCCTGGCCGGCCGCGGCTTCGGCGGCGACGTCATCCGCCGCGTCGTGCGCGGCGTGCCCGACGACGACGAGCCCCCGCCGGCCGACGAGCCCGACTGAGCGCCCCGGAACAACTCCGCGGCGTCAGCTTCGCGCGGGAATGTGCGTGCTACATTCGCGCCCGCCCGTTGCTGCGCCGCCGCATCGGCCTCGTAGTCAGCCCTTGCCGATGAGCCTTCCACCCGCGGCGCCGACGCGCCAGCTCAAGCACCGCCGACAGATCGACGTGCAGGTGTTCGCGCGCGACGACGGGCTCTGGGAGGTCGATGCCACCATCTTCGATGCCAAGACCCGCGTCACGCAGATGGCCGATGGCCCGCGCCCGCCGGGTGCCCCCATCCACGACATGCTGCTGCGCCTGGTGGTGACCCGCAATCTCGACATCGTCGAGGCCGGCTCCGAGACCCGCGCCATGCCTTACCCCGGCATCTGCGGCGAGCACGGCGACGCCTACCGCCGCCTGGTGGGCCTGAACCTGCTGAAGAACTTCCACCGCGAGGTGCGCGCGCGCCTGGGTGGTGTCCAGGCCTGCACCCACCTCACCGAACTCGCCCAGGTGCTGCCCACGGCCGTGGTGCAGGGCTTCACCGGCGAGGTGATCGACACCCGCGGCAACGGTGAAGGAGCGGCGCAGCCCTTCCAGCTCGACCGCTGCCACGCCCTGCGCACCGACGGTCTGGCCGTGCGCGAGTTCTACCCGCGCTGGTACCGCCCGGCGGCCGCCGCGGCTTCCGATTCCTGACCCCGACGACCATCCCAGACCCTCGCGAGGAGGCGACATGAAGATCCACGAATACCAGGCCAAGGAACTGCTGCGCCAGCACGGCGTGCCGGTGCCGCGCGGCTATCCCGCCTTCACCGTGCGCGAGGCCCAGGAGGCGGCGCAGAAGCTCGGCGGCAGCGTCTGGGTCGTCAAGGCGCAGATCCACGCCGGCGGCCGCGGCAAGGGCGGCGGCGTGAAGCTGGCGCGCTCGCTGGCCGATGTCGAGACGCTGGCTGGGCAGATCCTGGGCATGCAGCTCAAGACGCACCAGACCGGCCCCGAGGGCCAGAAGGTGCGGCGCCTCTACATCGAGGAAGGTGCCGACATCCAGAAGGAGTACTACGTCTCGCTGGTGACCGACCGCGCCACGCAGAAGGTGGCCTTCATCGCCAGCAGCGAGGGCGGCATGGACATCGAGGAGGTCGCCCACCGCACCCCCGAGAAGATCGTCACCGAGTTCATCGATCCGCTGGCCGGCCTGACCGAGGCGCAGGCGAAGAAGATCGCCGCCTCCATCGGCCTGCCCGAGAACAGCACCGCGCAGGCCGTGGAGCTGTTCCGCAAGCTCTACGAGTGCTACATGGCCACCGACGCGTCGCTGGTGGAGATCAACCCGCTCAACCGCGACAGCCAGGGCTACCTGATCGCGCTCGACGCCAAGTTCAACTTCGACGCCAACGCGCTGTTCCGGCACCCCGAGGTCGTGGCCTACCGCGACCTCGACGAGGAAGACCCGGCGGAGGTCGAGGCCAGCAAGTTCGACCTCAGCTACATCAGCCTCGACGGCAACATCGGCTGCCTGGTCAACGGTGCCGGCCTGGCGATGGCCACCATGGACACCATCAAGCTCTTCGGCGGCGAGCCGGCGAACTTCCTCGACGTCGGCGGCGGCGCCACGGCCGAGAAGGTGACCGAGGCCTTCAAGATCATGCTCAAGAACAAGAACGTCAAGGGCATCCTCGTCAACATCTTCGGCGGCATCATGAAGTGCGACACCATCGCCGAGGGCGTGATCGCCGCGTGCAAGGCCGTCAACCTGGGCGTGCCGCTGGTCGTACGCATGAAGGGCACGAACGAGGAGATGGGCAAGAAGATGCTGGCCGAGTCCGGCCTGCCCATCATCAGCGCCGACACGATGGCCGAGGCGGCCACCAAGATCGTCGCCGCCGTCCAGTAGACCCACCTTCCGTTCGGGCTGAGCTTGTCGAAGCCCTGGCGACACCCACCATGCCCTTCGACAAGCTCAGGGCGAACGGAGTCTGAACAGGTAGCACCATGTCGATCTACATCAACAAGGACACGCGCGTCATCACGCAGGGCATCACCGGCAAGACGGGCCAGTTCCACACCAAGGGCTGCCAGGCCTACGCCAATGGCAAGGCCTGCTTCGTGGCCGGCGTCAACCCCAAGAAGGCCGGCGAAAGCTTCGAGGGCATCCCCATCCATGCCAGCGTGGCTGACGCCAAGGCCGCCACCGGCGCCACCGTCAGCGTGATCTACGTGCCGCCCGCGGGCGCGGCCGACGCCATCTGGGAGGCCGTGCAGGCCGACCTCGACCTCGTCATCTGCATCACCGAGGGCATCCCGGTGAAGGACATGCTGATGGTGCGCAACCGGATGAAGCAGAAAGAGGCCGCCGGCGGCAAGAAGACGCTGCTGCTGGGCCCCAACTGCCCTGGCCTGATCACGCCCGAGGAGATCAAGATCGGCATCATGCCGGGCCACATCCACCGCAAGGGCCGCATCGGGGTGGTCAGCCGTTCCGGCACGCTCACCTACGAGGCCGTGGCGCAGCTCACCGAGATCGGCCTGGGCCAGAGCAGCGCGGTCGGCATCGGCGGCGACCCGATCAACGGCCTGAAGCACATCGACGTGATGCAGGCCTTCAACGACGACCCCGACACCGACGCCGTCATCATGATCGGCGAGATCGGCGGCCCCGACGAGGCCGAGGCCGCGCGCTGGTGCAACGCCCACATGAAGAAGCCCATCGTCGGCTTCATCGCTGGCGTCACCGC
>JBILSW010000014.1:0-17096 GCA_044371895.1 Rubrivivax sp. | reverse complement strand
TGACGCTGCCCGAGGCCAGCGGCTGGGCCGGGCGCCGCCTGGACGAACTGGCGCTGCACGCGGTGGGCGTAAGCGTGGTGTCGATGCGCCGCACTGGCGGCGCGGTGCTCACGCCCGACGGCACCACCGCGCTGGCCGGCGGCGACACGCTGGTGCTCAGCGGGCTGCCCGAGCCGCTGGCGCTGGCAGAGGCCAAGCTGCTGGGCTCAAGATGAGCACGGCGGCCGGCTCTTGTGGCGATCCACCGTTTGCAGGCCCCTGGAACGGCAACGCACTGCAGGAGGCCTGAACTGGGCGCTGGCCGACCGCGCCAAGGCCTTCCAGATTCAGGCGAACAGGGCCTTCAGCCAGGGCATGGTGCCCAGCAGCGCCACCACCAGCAGCGCCGATGGCAGCGCCACGGCGCGGCCCAGGCGGCCCTGGCGCCAGAGGTTCCAGCCGCCCCACGTGAACAGCACGCCCAGCGCGCCCACGCCGAGCATCAAGGCCAGCGCGGCCAGGGCCTGCGTTTGCGAGCCGGCGAACGGGCCATCAGGCGGGCCCTGCCACAGCGCCGGGCCCACGGCCACCAGCGCGGCCAGCATGCCCAGCGCGAGCAACGGGCCCAGCACCATGAGCACGCCGCCGCGCACGCGGCTGACGGTGGTGGGGCCGGTGCCCTGGGCATCGGCCGCGACGAGGGTTTGGACAGACACTTTCGGCATGGAGCTTCTCCGGTGGTGGGTTGCAGTGCGGTTGCGGGCGCGCGGGCGCCTCCATCTGCAGTACGCCTTGGCCGATGCCAACCGGACATGTGCGGTGCCGGGCCCCTGCGCCGGCCCGGGTCAGTCCGCGGCGCTCAGCACGAAGGCCGGCAGCACCACGGGGCCATTGCCAGGGCCGAAGTAGCGCAGCGCCGGCTTCATGGCCACGCGCACCCGGCGGCCATCAGGGCCCTTCCAGTCGGAGGCGGGCGCGAAGCCCAGCTCCAGGGCCTGCTTGGTGTGGTGCGTGGGCAGCAACAGCACGCTGACACGCCAGGTGGTGTCGTCGTGCGGCCCTTCGGTCAGCACGGGTGGCGGCAGCACGGGCGAGCTCAGCCCGATCCAGCGGACCGCGCCGCCTGGCTTGAACATCTTCACCTCCTGCCAGCGCCAGTGCACGGCCGTGAAGGCATCGGCCAGCGCACGGGCATGGGGACGGCCCAGAGCGCGGCTCAACTCGATGCGGGTGAGCACCAGGCTTCGCGCCAGGTTGGCCGAGGCTCCACCCAGGGTGCTGGCCCAGGACTTCAGCGCCGCGTTCTTCGACAGCGCCAGGCCCTGGTGGGCGATCTCACCCTGCAAGCGCGCCAGGGCAGACCGCGAGATGCCGCTGCGCTTGAGCGGCTGTACTTCGTCGGGCAGGTCCAGCGTCTTCCGGGCCTTGCGGATGGGGGTGCGGGTGGTCGTCATGCAGGTGCTCCTTCTGGAGATGGGGAGTGGGGGGTCTGCAGCGCGGACGGATCGGCAGGCGCGTTCAACAGGCCGGCGGCGTGGAGCTCGGCCAGGTCTTGTCGGTCGTCGGCTCGCGCACTGCCGGCCAGTGCCGCCTGCGCCCGGGCAGCGGCCTCGGCTGCTTCGCCCGAACGGCCCAGGCGCAGCAGCGCCTGGGCCAGCACGGCAGCGGTCCGCGCCTGTTCAGCTTCCGGCACACCGGCTGCAGCCCAGCCCTTTTGCGCGGCCTGCAGCAGCGTCACCGCCCTTTCAGCCTGACCGACAGCCAGCAGGGCGCGGCCGAGGATGCTGCGTGTCTCGGCCAGGTCTGGCGAGTCTGCGTCGACGCGCTCGGCCAGCACGCGCTCGGCGTCGGTGAGCACCTCGACGGCGTCGTGCCCGGCACCCGAGCGCAGACGCACCCAGGCGCACTGGGCCAGGGCGACCGCGCGCGTGGTGGGGCTCGACACGCTGGATGCCGCCGCCTCGGCGGTGGTGGCGTGTCGCAGGGCATCCTCGTGCGCCCCGCTCAAGGCCTGTGTGACGGCCAACTGGCGACCGCGGATCGCGGCGTCGAAGGCGTCCTGCATGGGCTGGTTGAGGACAACCGGCAATCGGGCGACCACTTCGTCCATCAGGCCGGCTCGCGCCAGCGTGTGCACCAGGCCGCCTGTCCAGGCCGCGGCGAAGCCCCCGGGCGGCGCCGGCTGTGCCTGCAGCAAGGCCAACGCCTCGCGGTAGGTGTGCGCCGCGGCATCCCAATGCCGGCCCGCTTCCAGCACCGTGGCGCGGCGGAACAGCACCACCGCCGAAGTGAGCGACTGCGGCGACTCGTTGGCCCGCACCACTTCACCCAGCTGTTCAACGGCCTTCAGCGCATCGGCTGGGCGACCGGACGCGATGCAGGCGTTGGCCAGCATGTTCAGCGGCGCCGCCAGCGCCAGGTGGCGGGGCCCGAGCAGCTGCAGTCGCTCGTCCACCACGCCCTGCAGCAGGGGCCGGGCCTGCTGGGGCTGCCCTTCGAGCAGCAGGCCGGCGCCCAGCACCTGCCGCGCCGAGAGCAGCGGGCCTGCAATTCGAGCGCCGTAGTGCCGCTCGCCCACCGCCACGGCGCGTCGAGCAGCTTCCACCACGCCCGGCAGGCGGTCGGCAAAGCGCGTCTCCGCCAGCACCACCAGGGCCTGCAGGCGCTGAAGGTCGTCGACCTCGGGCGCCTCGGCCAGCAGCACGGCGCGCTCGGCATGTGCCAGCGCTTCCGCATAGTGACCTTGCCGCCCGACCAGCGACGCCAGATGCCGCAGCGCCTCGACCCGCAACGAGGGCCAGTCGCCCTGGCGCGACTCGGCTTCGGCGCGGTGCAGCTGGGCCAGGGCCTTTTCGTACTCGGCCAGATCGGCCAGCACGTCGCCGTATCGCAGCCGTGCCCGTACCCGTGCGGCTGTGGCTGGCCGGCTGACCGAGGCGGGCTCCAGCAGCTGCGCCAGCAGCTCGCGTGCCCCGGCGCGGTCGCCGAGCGAAGCGCGGCTGCTGGCCAGTGCCACCTTCAGCTCGAACGCCACCTCGGGCTGGTCGAGCAGCTCGCCTTCGATGCGCGCCTGGGCCTGCTGCAGCAGTTGCAGCGCCGTCGTGTCCACGCCCGCGCCACGTTCGGCGTCGGCGGCCTCGAACAGCGAGATCGCGAAGGCCTTCACCCCTTCGGCCCGGGCGGCCTGTCCGGCCGCGTCCGCGGCAGCGGCGCGTTCGGCCTGTGCAGCGTCCAGCGCCTGCTGGCGCGCGCGCTCGGCCTCGGCCTGTCGCGCCTGGGCCAGGCGGCGTTGCCACAGGGCCAGGCCCGTACCCACCGCCAGCGCCACGGCCACCGCGACCTGCGCAAACTGACCGGCGGCCAGCGCCACCATCAGGCCGGCTGCGATGCCGGTCTCGAGCCGCCGCCGCGCCACCAGCTTGCGCAGGCGGTAAGCCAGGCTGTCGGGCTGGGCTGCGACCGTCTCGCCGGCCAACCAGCGGCGCAGATCCTGCGCCAGGGCTTCGACGCTGCGATAGCGCTCGGCCGCTTCCTTCTTCAGGGTCATCGCCAGAACGGCGTCGAGATCGCCCCGCAGCGCCTCACGGTAGGCCGGGCGTGCGGCACGCTGGTTGGCGGGTACCGGCTCACCGCTCTCGATGGCGCGCTCCAGTTCGGCGGCGCTCTCGCGCTCCAGCCGGTAGGGCAGCGCACCGGTGAGCAACTCGTAGGCCACGATGCCCAGGCTGTAGACGTCGCTGGCGGTGCCCAGCGGCTGTCCCTTGACCTGTTCCGGGCTCGCGTAACGCGGCGTGTAGGCCCGCCCCGCCATCTCGGTGAGCGCCGTTGCCTCGGCGCGCTCGCCCTGCATCAGCTTGGCGATGCCGAAGTCCAGCAGCTTGACCTGCCCGTCGTCCGTGACCAGGATGTTGCCCGGCTTCAGGTCACGGTGGATCACCAGCCGGCTGTGCGCATAGGCCACTGCCTCGCACACCTGCAGCAGCAGCTGCACGTGCTGGCGTACCGTCAGCTCCTGGTCGCGCGCGAAGGCGTCGATGGGCCGGCCCTGGACGTACTCCAGCGCCAGCCACGGGCGGCCGAGCGGATCGACCCCCGCGTCGTACAGCCTCGCGATGTTCGGGTGCTCCAGCGTCGCCAGGATGTCGCGCTCGCGCGCCATGCGCTCGGCCAGCCCTCGCGCCCAGCTCAGCCGCGGCAGCTTCAGCGCCACCTGGCGCTTGAGCTGGCCGTCGGCACGCTCGGCCAGCCATACGCTGCCCATGCCGCCTGCGCCCAACTCGCGCAACAGGCGCCACGGGCCCACGGCGTCGCCGGGCTGCGGTGTGCCGATGTCGGCCGGCCTCGGCATCCCGGGCGCGCCGTCCAGCCTGGGCAGCGTGCGCAGGAAGTCGCCCGTCTCGATGCCGCCCTTCACCTCCAGCAGCCGCGCCAGGGTGTCCTTCAGCGGCGCGTGTTCGGCCGGCAGGGAAGCGAGCCAATCCTGGCGCTGCGGCGGCGGCAGGGCCAGGGCTTCGTCGAGCAGCGCATTGAGTTGCGGCCACGCGGCCGCCAGGTCGCCGAGGGACGTCACGCTCGTTCTCTTCTCCCGAGGCCCATCGTAGCGGGGGGCAGTTGCAGACGCAGCGCGCTCACGACGCCCGAGACCGCGGCCGTCAACAAGCCCCGGGCCAGCGCACCCGGCAGCGCGTTCAGGACTTCCGCGCCCATGGTCAGCGCCCCTTGGCCAGCGAACGGCCGGGCTCGCCACGGGCTGCCGCCCGCTGCGCGGCCGCCAGCAGCCATGCGCCGCCAGCGCCCGCCGCCAGCGCCAGCGCCACGGCGGGCACGGCCCCCAGGTGCGGCGCGGCCAGTGCGAACACGAACAGGAACACTGCCTTGGCCAGCAGGCCCGGCACGTAGCCGCTGACGAAGCGCGTCACGTCGCCGGGCCCGCCTGCGCGCCGCAGGTGCACCAGCGCGCAGGCGCTGATGAGCGGCAGCGTCGACAACATGCCGGCCCAGAAGGGGCCCAGGCGAAGCGCCGCCAGCGACACGCCCGCGCTCGCGGCACCGGCCAGGGCCGCGCTCAGCCAGGGCTCGCCACGCAGCGGCTGCACCCAGCTGCCCTGCGCGGGTCGGGAGGCCACGGCGCGCTGCACCCCGGCACACACCAGCACGGCGGCCAGCAGCGCCAGCGCCGGGTGGCCTTCGAGCGGCTGCGTCAGCCCGGCGGCCAGCGCCAGGGTGGCACTGGCGACGCCCAGCGCAACGCCGGCGCCGTGGCGGCGCGCGCTGCGCTCGAAGGCCCAGGCGAACAGCGGCGCCACCGCGCACGCCGCCAGGCTGCCCACGGCGCTGGCGGCGGCGAAGGCGTTGCCCTGCTCCTGCGCCAGCCACAGCAGCGCCGGCATGGTGATGACCGGCAGCCCGGCCAGCAGGCCGGCCAGCGGCCGGCCGAACAGCCGTGCCGCCATCATCACCACAGCCACCACCGCGGCGGTGAGCACCGCCTTGTATCCCCAATCCATCGCCAGGCACCCCCTGCGGCCGCGCCTGAGGTTCAGGACGAGCGGCCTTGCCTGGGATACGCCGCAGCGTGCGGCAACCGGACATCGGCGGCACCGGCGGCCTCGGCCGGCGGGGGGAGGCTCAGCGCCTGAGTGCGGCAGCCAGCAGCGGTCGCGCCTTCTCCCAGTCGCGCCGCACGGTGCGGTCGGTGACGCCCAGGGCCTCGGCGATCTCCGTTTCCTTCATGCCGGCGAAGTAGCGCATCTCCACCACGCGTGCCAGGCGCAGGTCGAGCTGCGCCAGCTCGGCCAGCGCGGCATCGATGTCCAGGATCTCGTCCTCGGCCGCGGCCACGTTGTCGCCCACTTCGGTGGCCGGCGTCACGCGGATGGCGTCGCCGCCGCGGCGCTCGCGCCGCGCCGCAGCTCCGGGTACAGGGCATCGAACACGGCGTCGAGCGCGCCTCGCTCGCCCTGCCGAGCCTTCTCCAACAGCTGCGTGATGTCACCCATGTCAGCGCCACCTGCCCGGCAGCAGGCCGGGTCGGCCGTATGCCACGGGAACGCCGGCTGCAGCTGCGGCGGTGCGTGACCCCGCGGCTGGGATGCAGCGGGCCCGCGCAGGCCCAGGGCGGGCTCGACCAGGCGCGGCTGGCCAGCGTGACGCTGCCCGAGGCCAGCGGGTGGGACGGGCACCGCCTGGGCCGGGTGCGCCCCAGGCATACTGATCGCTCCATGGCCCACCTGACACCCGCCGAGATCGCCCACTACGAGCGCGAGGGCTACGTGGTGCCCGGCTGGCGCCTGCCCGAGGCGCGCGTCGAGCCCATGCGCGCCGCGCTCGACGAGCTGCTGCGCCGCAACCCGGGCGTGCGCCCCGAGAAGCTGGTGTCGGCGCACCTCGAGGCCGGCCCCGGCGCCGACAACGGCGAAGGCGTGCGCGGCGTGCGCGAGTTCCTCGAGCTGGCCATGGACCGCGACATCGTCGACCTCGTCGCCGACGTGATCGGCGAGCACGTCATCCTCTGGGGATGCCACGTGTTCTGCAAGCCGGCCGCCGAGGGCTACGAGACGCCCTGGCACCAGGACGGCCACTACTGGCCGATCCGGCCGCTGGCCACCTGCACCGCGTGGGTGGCGCTGGAGCCTTCGACGCGCGACAACGGCTGCCTGCGCGTGATCCCGCGCTCGCACGCGGCGCGCGTGCTGCACCCGCACCTGCACGAGGAGCGCACCGACCTGACGCTGAACCAGCGCCTGGCCGCCGGCGCCTTCGACGAGGCCGACGCGGCCGACATCGAGCTCGAGCCGGGCCAGCTCTCGCTGCACGACGTGCACATGATCCACGGCGCGGCCGCCAACCGCAGCGCGCGGCGCCGCACCGGCGTGGCGCTGCGCTACATGCCCGCGAGCTCGGTGTTCGAGCGGTCGCTGGACCCGGTGAGCGGACGCAGCGGCGTGCCGGTGGATTTCGCGCGGCGACCGATCTGGCTGCTGAAGGGGCGCGACCTCAGCGGCCGCAACGACTTCACGGTCGGGCACCGAACGGGGCCCGGCGGCGGCCTTGCCCAGGGCCCTGGCGATGCGGCACGCACCCCGGCCTGAGCCCTGCGTGGCGCGGCGCGCGTTGCTCGGCACCGCCGCGCTGGCCACCCTGCCGCGGCTGGCCTCGGCCGCCGAGGTCGAGCCGCTGCTGCGCGAGGGCGGCGTCGTGATCGCCTTCCGCCACGCGCTGGCGCCGGGCACCTTCGACCCGCCGGAGTTCCGCCTGGGCGACTGCCGCACGCAGCGCAACCTGTCCGATGGCGGCCGCGCTCAGGCGCGGCGCATCGGCGAGTGGTTCGAGTCGCGCGGGCTGAAGCCGGCGCGCGTGCGCTCCAGCCCCTGGTGCCGCTGCATGGACACGGCGCAGATCGCGTTCGGGCCCGGCGGGGGCCGCATCGAGGCCTGGCCCGCGCTGGGCTCGCCCCGCGGCGCCAGCGAGGCCACCAACGCCGAGAGCCTGCGCGCGCTGCGCGCCGCGCTGGCCGAGGCGGTGCGCCAGCGCGGCCGTTTCGAGGTCTGGGTGACGCACATGTTCGTGCTGTCCGACCTGGCCGCCACCGGCAGCAGCTCGGGCGAGGGCCTGGTGCTGCGCGCCGGCAGCGGCGGCGCGGTGCAGGTGCTGGCGCGGCTGGCGCCGCCGCCGGCCTGAGCGGCAACCGGGGCGGCACGGCGCGCGGCGCCGCCCTACCATCCGCCCCATGGCTGCCGACCCCAAGACCGACCCCATCACGGCCCCCGCCGACTACATCCGCGAGCACATCCGCACCGTGCCCGACTGGCCGGCGCCGGGCGTGATGTTCCGCGACATCACGCCGCTGCTGGCCAACCCGCGCGTGTTCCGCGTGCTGATCGACCAGTTCGTGCACCGCTACTTCGACGTCCGACCCGACGTCATTGCCGGGCTCGATGCGCGCGGCTTCATCATCGGCAGCGTCGTGGCCTACGAGCTGAACGTGGGCTTCGTGCCCATCCGCAAGAAGGGCAAACTGCCCTTCAGCACGGTGGAGGAGACCTACGAGCTCGAGTACGGCAGCGCCACGGTGGAGATCCACACCGACGCCGTGAAGCCCGGCGACCGCGTGGTGCTGATCGACGACCTCATCGCCACCGGGGACACCATGATGGCCGGGCGCAGGTTGTTGGAACGCCTGGGCGGCACGGTGATCGAAGGAGCTGCGATCGTCGACCTGCCCGAGCTCGGCGGGTCCGCCAAGCTCAAGGCCAGCGGGCTGCCGCTGTTCACGCTGGTGGACTTCGCCGGGCACTGAAGGCCGCCGGTCGCGCCCCCGCCGCAGCCACACCCCCTGACCGCCATGAACGACCCCGTCACCCCCGTCACCGCGCCCGCCGGCCTGGCGCGCCGCATCCACCGCAACCGCCTCGAGCGCCGCGACGTGCTCTGGCTCTTCGGGGCCAGCGTCGGCGCCACGGCGCTGTCGGGCTGCGCGGTCTCGCCCGTCACCGGCCAGCGCATCCTGGTGGGCCTGTCGGAGGATCAGGAGAAGGCCATCGACGCGAGGCAGGCGCCACAGCAGTTCTCGCAGGACCTGGGCGCCGTGCTCGACGCGCCCGTCAACGCCTACGTGTCCGAGGTCACGGCCAGCCTGCAGCCGCACGTGCAGCGCCGCGGCATGCCCTACAGCACGCGGGTGCTCAACGCGAACTACGTCAACGCCTACACCTTCCCGGGCGGGGCCATGGGGATCACGCGGGGCATCATGGCCGACATGCAGGACGAGGCCCAGCTGGCCGCGCTGCTGGGCCACGAGATGGGCCACGTGAACGCGCGCCACGCCGCGCAGCGCCAGGGCCAGGCCCTGGTGGCGCAGGTGGCGGTGGTGGGCATGGCGGTGGCCGCGGGCGACTCGGGCTGGGCGCCGCTGGCCGGCATCGGCGGCCAGATCGGCGCCAGCGCGCTGCTGGCGAACTACTCGCGCGACCACGAGCGCGAGGCCGACGCCCTCGGCCAGCAATACCTGGTGGCCGCCGGCTACCCGGCGCAGGGCATGGTCGGCCTGCACCAGCTGCTGCTGGGCAGCCACGAGAAGCAGCCGGGCCTGCTGGAGACGCTGTTCTCGTCGCACCCCATGAGCGCCGAGCGCGTGGCCACGGCGCGCCGGCTGGCCGAGACCACCTACGCCGGCACGCGCGGCGCGCCGGCCCAGCGCGAGCGCTACATGGACCGCACCGCCTCGCTGCGGCGCCTGAAGCCCACCATCACCGCCTGCCAGAACGGCGAGCTGGCGATGTCGAAGAAGGCCCTGCCCGACGCGCAGCAGCAGTTCGAGGCCGCGCTGAAGCACGCGAGCGAGGACTACGCCGCCAACCTGCGCATGGCGCAGTGCCTGGCGGCGCAGAACCGGCTGGCCGACGCGCGCCGCTACGCCGAGACCGCGCGCCGTGTCTACCCGCAGGAGGCCCAGGCCATGAAGCTGGGCGCCTCGCTCAAGCTGGGCCTGCGCGAGCCGGCCGCGGCGCTGGCCGACCTTCAGGCCTACGACCGCGTGCTGCCCGGCGACCCCGGCGTGCTGTTCCTCAAGGGCGTGTCGCTCGACGGCATGGGCCAGTCGCGCCCGGCGGCCGAGCATTACTCGGCCTTCCTGCGCGTCACGCAGCAGGGCGGCGCGGCGCAGCACGCCACCGCGCGCCTGAAGGCCCTGGGCTACCTGCGCTGAAGCAGCGCGGCCGCCCAGGCCACGCCCACGCACAGCAGCGTGCCCGCGGGCACCGCCCACAGGAACGACAGCCGCGTGCCGGCCACCAGCGCCAGCATGGCCAACACCGACACCGCCGCGCCCGCGATGACGTCGCGGCCGGCCACGGCCCGCCCCGCCAGGCGCTCAGTCAAGCGCCCGGCCGGCCCGGACAGCAGCACCGCCCCGAGCAGCGCGCCGTAGGTGGCCGAGGCCACCGACAGCGCCAGCACCACCACCGGCGTGTCGCGGCCGCCGGCCAGCACCAGGAAGCCCAGCGCCGTGGCCGTGAGCAGGACGCCCCACAGCCAGGCGAACGCCCGCCCGGCGCGCAGCAGCGCCGCGCCGTCGGCCTGCGGCCGCCAGGTGGCGTACAGGTCGTGCGTCATCGACGAGGCCAGCGCGCTGATCGAGGAGCTGACGGTACTCATCGCCGCCGCCAGCACGCCCGCGATCACCAGGCCGGCCAGCCCGGCGGGCAGCTGCTCGAGCACGAAGCGGGGCAGCAGCTCGTCGCCGCGCAGGCCGGCCGGCGCGTGGCCCGCGGCCCACAGCGCCGTGCCCACGGCCAGGAACAGCGCGAACTGCGCGATCACGAACACGCCCGAGCCCACCAGCGCCCAGCGCGCCTGCGACAGCGAGCGCGTGGCCAGCAGGCGCTGCACGATGATGTGGTCGGTGCCGTGGCTGGCGGCCGACAGCAGCGCCCCGCCGGCCAGGCCGGCGAGCAGGCTGTACGGCGCGCCCAGTTCCAGGTGGATGAGCTGCAGCTTGCCGGCCTCGGCCGCGCGCGCGAAGGCCTCGGCCGCGCCGCCGGCCATGGGCAGGGCCACCCACAGCACCGCCACGCCGCCAGCCAGGAAGACGGCCAGCTGCAGCACGTCGGTCCAGACCACGGCGCGCAGGCCGCCGAAGGCCGTGTACAGCAGCGTCAGCGCGCCCAGCGCGAGGATGGCCCAGCCGGCGTCCCAGCCCGTGACCAGCGCCAGCGGAATGGCACCCGCGAACAGCCGCACGCCGTCGGCCAGCAGCCGCGTGATCAGGAACACCACCGACAGCGCGCGCCGCGTGCCCACGCCGAAGCGCCGCTGCAGCCGCTCGTAGGCCGTCTGCTGGCTGCCGCTGAAGTAGCCGGGCAGCAGCCACACCGCCACGGCGATGCGGCCCAGCAGGTAGCCGAAGGCCAGCTGCAGGAAGCCGAAGTCGCCGCGCGCCGCGATGCCGGGCACCGAGATGACGGTGAGCGCCGAGGTCTCGGTGGCCACCACCGAGAGCATCACCGCCCAGGCGGGCAGCTGGCGCGCGCCGAGGAAGTAGTCCTCGGCCGTGCGCGCGCGCTGCGCCAGCGCGAAGCCCACGCCCAGCGTCAGCAGCAGGTAGCCGACGACGACGGCGTGGTCGAGCGCGCCCATGGCCCGCCTCCTCAGGCCGGGCTGGCCGGGCCGGCTGCATCGGCCGCGGCCGCCATCGCCAGCAGCCGCGGCGCGTTGGCCGCGGCGGCCTGCGCCTGCGCCTTCATGCGCGCCAGCACCGCCTGCCGGGCGGCATCGGCCTTGTCGACGCCACCGATCAGGCGGCCGAAGGCATCGAGCCGGCACTGGCGGATCCACTGGCGCAGCGCGGCGTCCTGGCCCCACAGCGCCTGGTTGCGCATGTTCGCGGCCACCGTGCGCACGTAGCCGGCCGGGTTGTGCGGGAAGGGCACGGGCTGGCACAGGGCGTTCTTGGCCGCGTCGTCGGCATGGTGGGCCTCGACCCAGGCCGTGAGCGCGGCGCTGAAGCTGACCAGCGGCGCGCGCAGCAGCTGCACCACGATGCGCCCGCCCTGGAACACCGGCTGGGGCGGCCTGAAGCGCACCGCCGAGGCGGTGCAGTCGACGTAAAGCGCGCCGGGCTCGACGGCCACGCGGCCCTGCTGCAGCTGCAGGCCGTGGGCGTCGACTGCCGTCACGCGGCCCAGGCGCACGACGTCGTGCACGCGCCGCAGTTCCTCCACCTCAGCCGTGGACACCGTGGCCAGGTGGAACATCGTCGGCCAGCGCGTGGGGTCGATGCGCAGCAGCGCGCCGCAGGCCTCCAGGCGGGCATACAGGTCGTCGACCGAGCTGGCCTCGGCGAAGGCCTGCATCTGGTCGGCCTGGCCGCCGATGGCCTCGAAGAAGAACTCCGGCGCGTTCTGCGTGCCCAGGCGGTTGACCAGCCAGCTGTCGCGCGGCACCACCCAGGTGATGGCCTCGGGCGGCGCGCCCGACTGCAGCAGCCACAGGCAGGTGTCCATCGCGGTCTTGCCGGCGCCGAGCACGACGAAGCGCCGCGGGCCCGCCCCGCCCTGCGCCTGCTGCCACAGCCCCGGCAGCGCGTTCGGCGGCACCACGCGCACGCCCTCGGCCACCGCGAAGCCCGGCGTGTGCGTGGCCGGCACCTGGGGGCTGAAGTACGTGGCGTCGACGACCTTGCGGCGCACCCGCAGCACGGTGCGCCGGCCCGACAGCAGCGACTCGACGACGTGGCCGCCATCGGACTCGCCGAGGTGGTTGCTCAGCGGGTGGTAGCTCACGCGGCCGCTGGCCAGCAGCCGGTGGTTCATCACACGGTCGAAGTAGGCGCAGACCTCGGCGCCGCTGGCCAGCTCGGCCATGCCGCGGTTCAGGCCCACGGCGTCGGTGAGGCCGCTGCCGAGCTCCGTCGACGCCACGCCGTAGAAGGCCGAGGGCTGGTGCAGCGTGACGAACGGGTAGGCGTCGTTCCAGTGCCCGCCGGGCTTGCCGTGGCGGTCGACCAGCGTGACGTGCGCGTCGGTCTCGGCCAGCAGCATGTCGGCGAAGGCCAGGCCCGTGGCGCCGGCGCCGATGATCAGGTAGTCGGTGTCGGGGTGGGGCATGGTGCGTGCGGTGGGGTGGGTGGGTCGGGGGCTACCGATACAGAACGTAGCGAATCGCCGCGCATCCGCATGCATCCTACGTTTCGCTCCGCAGAGCTCCGGACTTGCACATGAACTTGCACTCGCCAGCCCGGCCGGTCACTCGCCTTCGTAGACAACCAAGCTCGCCTTGTCGGCGAGCTTCCTGGCAATGATCCGGTTCTTGGGATCGGCGGTCCAGCCGCACACGTTTGCATGCCGCTCATGTGGATCGGGCGCCGGCACTACGTTCAGCCCCTCAACGAATAGATCCTGCGCGGTCAAGCTGCAGTGACCCTTCAGTGGCAACTCTGGCCGGGCCACGAACCGGGCGCCCAGATCGACGACGTCCACCCTCGCCATTCCCTGGGTGCGGTAGACACTGATGTCTCCGTCCTGAAGCCTTGGCAAGAAAGCCGCGAAGTGTGGCCGGCCCATCCCGCGCCGAAGGTGAGACGAACTGCGGAGGAATCGAGTGATCTCCTCGGTGGGATCGACTACCTCCTCCAATCGCTCAAGCCTCGGTTTGCATCAGCTCCGACAGCAAGGCGATCTCGTGGCGCCCGAGCGTTCCCGCGAAGTTTCTGGTTCCGTGCATCTCGTTGCCCAGCCCCAGAATTGCCGAGTGCTCAATGGTGCCCGTGCCCTTGAGTGCAAGAACTAGCCACCGGCTCGGCCCTAGATCCCACTCAAAGGCAATCGCGCCTGAAGGTTCTACGGTCGGGACGGGAGCCACGCACCAATGTGGCAGCGCAGTGAGAAGCTCGTCCGCTTCTCGCATCGCTGCAGAAGTGGGCACGATCTGCTCGTCTCCGCCGGTGGCCAGCCGATTCGCCTCTTGGTAACTGGTGCTCAAGGCAGCTTGAGCCGGCAAGATGACCGCCTGTCCGCTTGCGGTGCGAACGGTGTCTAGAAACACTCGCTTGAGCTGCGAGGCCAAGTGCTCGGCTGCGTCACTTACTCCAGCCGATACGCTGGACGTACCAAATCCGAAGTGGCGGCCCGGCGAAGCAAGTGTTGCGCTGGTCACAAAAAACCTTTCCAAGTCGGCTCGGTAAGCGAACCGAAGAATGCCATGTTCTTCGCGTCACGCAAAGAATCGAGACGACCCCACATTTCGGGGTCATTCGGGCTCGTCGTTTGCTCACAAGCCGCATCAATGTCGAGCACAACGTGTGCCCTTCGCCCGGCAACATCACCTAGCGCAGGCTCAAGGGATTGCAGCACAGTCAAGACGATACCTTCATCTGGCAGGGGAAAAATGACGCGAGTGACGAACTGGGTCAAGGTCTGAGGCAGCAACGGGGGGATCTTCGGCCCGGCGGTAAGCAGTGCGTCCAGATCGACGCTCTCTGTGTCGGGAAGCGGCACTCGGTTGATGTACCGCACGCCCAAACGCAGAACGGTCGACGGCTCGAAGACTTCAACGTAGACCGGCCACAGCTCTCGCAATGTTGCAACGAGCCCATCCCAAGACTCGTAGGGCGGCAGTCGGCTGATGGCCAGGCCGTCGCTCTTCGCTTGGACCACCCAGCGGCCCTCCTGATCGTCCAGGCGCACGCCAACCAGCCCAGTGGAAACGTCGTTCTTGAGTTCGTCGTCGCTGCCGAACTGCATGTGTGAGGCGACGTAGCGAATGTTTTGCGCCTTGGGGAACTGGTCCTTCAGGCGATCACGGAAGGCATCGAAGTCTGCCTGAACCACAGGTCGCGAGAGCCGCACGCGGATCTCGACAACCGCCTCGGCGACGGGCGCCTTTGTCAAGTGTGGGTACGACTGCATCTTTGAAATCACCCTACTCCTTTTGGGTAGCGTACTGAGAGCCGCCATGCAGTCCGCGCGCCATCGAGGGCCGGCCAGCGAGGCGGCTATTGCGGGAACTCACTTCGGCCCGATCCGTTGTAGTGGTCGTACACATGCGCGTATGTGCGCGCCATCTTCTCGGCTCGAATGTCCCGCGTGTAGGCAGCCGGCAACCGCCGCATCTCCACCTTCAGCGTTTGCATCACCCCCGCCTTCGCCTGCTGCTTCTCCCGCCAGTCCAGCACCAGCTTCTCCCGCTTCAGCGTGGCCAGCAGCTCCCGGCACACCTTCTTGACTTCGGCCTCCTCGGCCATTGTCAGCACCGGCTCGGGCTTGGTCAGGATGTCGAACAGCGCCAGCTCTTCCTCTGTCAGCCCTTCGGCGATGCCGCGCTGCTCCTCGGCTGAAAGCGCCCGGGCGAAGTCTTTCAGCTCAGCGAAGAACGCCTCGATGTTCTGGCTGCCCGCGTTGTACTCGTCGATCAGCTTCTGGAATCTCTCGGCCAGATCCATGCGGGATGCGTTGGCCGCCACCATCTTCGCCAGCTTGCCTTCGATCAGCTTCTTCAGCTTCTCGGCCTCGGTGCGCTTGTGGCCCTGGGCGAACTTGGTCTGCAGCGCGGCAAAGTCAATCTCCGACAGGTTCACCAGCGCCTGCGGGTTGCTGGCCGGGCCGATGCGGTAGCCCTCGGTGGCGATGGAGTCGTTGAGCAAGGTCTCCACATCGCCCATCACGTTGGAGATGTCAGGCGGGTCGCCCAGTGCCTGGATCTTGGCCGCGAGGTACGACACCAGCACCGACAGCGGCGCCAGCTCGTTGGCCAGCGGGTCGGGCAAGATGGCCTTGAACAGCCGCGCCGCGCGGCTGGCCAGTTGCAGGTAGTGCTTCTTGTGGGTTTCGGTAGTCAGGAAGGCTTCCACCGCGTCGTCAATCAAGCCGATGCGCACGAAACCCTGCGCCGCCGCGATCGTCTCCAACGTCACACCGCGTACCTGCGCGAACCCTGCCACTTCGTTCAGCGCAGATTGCAGCGCCGCCACCAGCTCGGCCTTGTCGAGAATCGGGCTGGCCTGCGGGCCGTCACCCGCGACCGGCCGTGCGTAGGTGGCCAGCGCGCTCTGCAGCGCTCGAAAGATGCCCACATAGTCAACGATCAGGCCGCTCTCCTTGCCCGGCGCCACGCGGTTCGCGCGGGCAATGGTCTGCATCAGCGTGTGCGCCCGCATCGGCTTGTCGAGGTAGATCGTGGAGCACGTCGGCACGTCGAAGCCCGTGATCCACATCGCGCACACAAACACCAGCCGCAAGTCGTCCTTTTCGTCCTTGAACTTCTCGTCCAGGCTCTCCTTCAGCAGGCGCTGCCGGTGCGGCACGATGTCCAGGCCCTTGGCCTTGAGGTCTTCCACCTCGTTCTGGCCCTGGCTGACCACCACCGCCATGTCGGTGGTCTCCATCAGGTGGATGCGGGCGATCAGCGCCTCACGCGCATCGCCCTGCGCCGGATCCAGCGCCGCCTTCAGCCGCGCGATCTCGGCCTTCCAGTGCGCCTGCACCTTGTCGTACATGCGCACGGCGGTGGCCTTGTCGATGCACACCATCATGGCCTTGCCGCGGTAGCCACGCCCGGTGAAGTGCGCCACCAAGTCCTTGGCAATGGCCTCCAGCCGGTCTTCGCGGGTGATGACGTGGTACTCCCGGCCGAACTCGCGCTCCAGCTTCTTCTCCTGCGCCTCGTCCAGTTCGGCCGCTTCCAGCAACGCCTCCAAATCGCGGTTCAACTCCTGGTTGGTGAGCTGCACCTCGGGGATGCGGTTCTCGTAGTACAGCGGCACCGTCGCGCCGTCTTCAATCGAGCGGGCGAAGTCGTACACGCTGACGTAGTCGCCGAACACCTCGCGCGTGCGCTCTTCCTCGCCCTTGATCAGCGGCGTGCCGGTGAAGCCGATGAAGCCGGCGTTGGGCAGCGCGTTGCGCATGTTCAGCGCGAAGATGTCGTACTGGCTGCGGTGCGCCTCGTCGGTGATGACGATCACGTCGGATCGGCCTGACAGCTCCGGGTAAGGCTGCCCCGGCTCGTTCCTGAACTTCTGGATCAGGGTGAAGATGTAGCGCTCGTTGCCGCGCAGCAGTTCCTTCAGGTGCTCGCCGCTGGTGGCGCGCACGTCCTCCCGCGCGGTGGCACCGGTGGCCTTGAAGGTCTTGCTGATCTGGTCGTCCAGCTCCTCGCGGTCGGTCACGATCACGAAGGTGCAGCTGCCCAGCACCTTGCGCAACACCTTCTGCGTGAAGAACACCATCGACAGGCTCTTGCCCGAGCCTTGGGTGTGCCAGAACACGCCCAGGCGCTTGCGTTCCAGCTTCTCCGTCTCTCGCAGCTCCACCAGCCGTGCGATGGACTTGTTGACGCCCAGCACCTGGTGGTTCTTGGCCGTCTTCTTGACGAGGCCGCCCTTGCCCTCCTCGAAGACAGTGAAGTTCTCGATGTAGTCGAGCAGCCGCGCCGGCTCCAGCAGGCCGCGCAGCGCGCGCTCCAGGCTCACCTTGCCGGCCTCGTCTTCGTCGGCCACGCGCTTCCAGTCGAAGAAGTGCTCCCAGGCGCTGGTGAGCGTGCCCACCTTGGTGTCCGAGCCGTTGGAGAGCAGGATGAAGGCGTTGGGGTGAAAGAGCTGCGGCACGCTCTGGCCGCGGTAG